>CAVHEY010000069.1:0-8230 GCA_963635155.1 Bacteroides stercoris | reverse complement strand
GCCGTCTGCCTGCTGGTAGTTTTCCAAAACCGCCGCGGTGGTACGGCCGATCGCAAGTCCGGAACCGTTAAGGGTGTGCAGGAATTCCGGCTTGCCCCCTTCTCTTCTGAAGCGGATGTTTGCCCTTCTTGCCTGGTAGTCAAGGAAGTTAGAGCAGGATGAAATCTCAACATATCTGCCGTAGGATGGCATCCAAACTTCGATGTCGTAGGTACAAGCCGAGGAAAATCCCAAATCTCCCGTGGAAAGTCTTACAACCCTGTACGGAATGTCTAAAATCTTCAAAACCTCCTCTGCATCGGCAGTTAAGGTTTCCAGCTCGTCCCAGGAATCCTCCGGTTTGCAGAACTTCACAAGCTCAACCTTATTGAACTGGTGCTGGCGGATAAGACCTCTGGTGTCCCGGCCTGCGGAGCCTGCCTCTGCTCGGAAGCAAGGGGTATAAGCCGTATAGTGAATCGGAAGCTGATCCTCCGGGATGATTTCCTGTGCCAGCAGATTCGTTACCGGAACCTCCGCTGTCGGAATGAGGAAAAAGTCCTTCTGCGGCACATAGAACATATCCTCTTCAAACTTCGGAAGCTGACCCGTTCCCGTCATAGCGGCGCGGTTTACCATGAAAGGCGGCAGGATTTCGGTGTAGTCCTGTTCCAATGTGTGCAAGTCAAGCATAAAGCACATGATCGCTCTTTCCAGTCTTGCTCCCAATCCCTTATATACCGTAAATCTTGTGCCGGAAATCTTCGCGGCTCTCTCCCAGTCAAGAATATCTAAATCTGTGCCGATGTCCCAGTGTGCCTTTGGCTCGAAGTCAAATTTCGTAGGCTCCTTGAACTTTCTGATTTCAACGTTTGCGCTGTCGTCCTCTCCTACCTGAACGAAGTCAGCCGGAATATTCGGAACGTTCAGCAACGCGTCCTTGATGTCCGCGTCCAGCTGAGATACTTCCGCGTCCAAAACCTTGATTTTTTCGGAAAGCTCCTTCATCTCAGCCATGATAGCGGTGGTATCTTCCCCCGCCTTTTTCATCTTCGGGATTTCCTTGGAAACCGTGTTCTGCTTGTTCTTCATGGCTTCCACCTCTGCCAGAACCGCCCGTCTCTTTTCGTCCAGCGCCGGAATTTTCTCGATACCGAAGCTGCCCTTTGTTCTTCTTTCTACGCCGGCTTTCACTCCCTCGTAGTCTTCTCTGATTCTCTTAATGTCTAACATTTCTATCTCCTTCAAATATCCTGATTAAAACAAGTTCCGTTTATAGGTCAAATAGCTTTCTCTGAGCTGCTCGATTTTTTCTGACATCTCCGCCTGTAATTCCGATGCCAAATCGTATTCGCCGCTGTCAAGTGCCTCTCTTACGCGGGTAAGCAGCGACTTCTCATGGTTGGAATCCTTTGCAATGTAATGCCGCATGCGATCCACCTCAGCCCAGTTTTCCAAATCGTAATCCGTAGCATCGTCGCCGTGGATTTTCTTGCACTCTCTCACAAAGGTCATGTGGTTTGGAATGATCCGGTTGTGCAGCTCCGTCTTCCACTGACTGAGAATCGACTGCCGGTAGGATTCAAGGGAAATCGATGAAATCACGCCCTCGCCCTCGATAACCTCCGTCTTTTCCGGATATTTGGAAAAGCCCGAAAGGTTTTCCCAAATGGTCTTTGGAGCCTTGCCGAAAAGCTCGGTTCTTTCTTCCTCCGTGAAATCCTCGAATACGTCTTTTTCGCTTCGGTATTCTCTGCCGGTTTCAAGGTAAAAATCTTCTTCTCCGCATTTTTTGGAAATGGAAGCTTCAAGCTCTTTTGCGGACTTTCCCGCTTCAAGGGCGGCTTTGATTCCGTCGATCATCGCCATGTAGGAAACCGCCAAAACCAGGTATGTATTGGTCTTCGGGTTCGGCGCCCTCAGCTCGAACCTCGTCGCCATCGGATTTGAGGAATCTCGCACCAGCCCGATCAGTACGGTACGGTTTCTGGAAGGTTCCTTCGGCGAATGTCCCAGAGAGGTAACGATACAAACCGGAGCCTCGTAGCCCGGCTTCAGCCTGTTCAGGGAATCGTTGGTGGAGCTTACGAAAGGATTGATTACCTCATAGTTCTTGAGGAATCCCATCAACGCTCCGAAGCCGATGGGTGTAAGGAAATCCTCCGTCATCTTTTCCGGGGAGAAAAGGTTTGTCATCTTGCCGTTTTTGAGCTTCGCACAAACGCCGATGTGGGTGTGCTCACCGTTTCCGGCAACCCCTTCAATCGGCTTTGCCATGAAGCTGGTGTTGAGTCCGAACTGGTTGAAAACATCTCTTACGACGTATTTTACCAACTTTTCATTGTCACAAGCCTGCATCGCGTCCGAATATTTCCAGTCGATTTCCAGCTGCTCCATGATGTGGTCGTGGTTTCCGGAGCTGGTTATCTTGGATTTGACTCCGCCCACCTCCTTGTGTCCCATTTCCATCTCGATGCCGTAGCAGTTGAGAATTTCAATGCTCTTTTCCAAAGCAGTCCTTACCGGACCGTAGGTTCTCTTCCAATACTGTTCTTTCAGTTCCTGAGAGGTGGAAAGCTGTTCTCTGTCCGCCTTGTCGTCCGGTGTCTTTACCCAAAATTCAAGCTCTGTAGCACTGGTAATCCTGATTTCCTCGATGTCCTCTACGCTGTCTGCGCCGTCGATGTATTCAAAAACATACGGGTGCGCCGCAAGGAGCGACAGGAGTTCTTCCTTGAATTTAGAAACAGCGTCCCGGAGAATCACTCTGGAACCTACTTCCGTCCGGTCGTTGTGGATTAGAAACGCAGGTATCCGCAAGGTTCCCACCGGAAGTCCGGTTTCTCTGTCTATATTGTCAAAATTATAGTCAATATACCAGTTAACCGAAAAATCCGGTATCATATCAACCTTGGCGTTGTTAAGCTCTGCAATTTTAGGTAAATTTACACTGGAACCGTCCGTTTGCACTCCGTGCGCCAGCATCGCGTCCATATCTTCCATAAAAAGCTTTACGGGGATTCTTTCATCGGTGTCATTTCCGACCATATCCAGTCCCGCGTATGACACGAATTGAATTTCGCGATGCTCCTTTAATATCTTTGTAAGTTCGTCTTTGTTATGCATATCCTTTGGGATATTAAACAGCATTTTGTTTAAATCAAAATCCAGCATAATTTTACCTCCTTTTTATATTTTTTTATTTTATAACATGATTATCCGGCATTAGTTAGTGAGTTTGTTCAAATACTCTTCCATCTGGTCGAGGTATTCGCCGTATTTCGCCCAGTCGCCGTTTCTCTGGGCGGTTTGTGCCTTGCTGTAGTAATCCTGAACAAGCTCTGCGATCTCTCTTACGCTCAGGTTTTCCGTGTTGTCCGTGCCTTCGGTGCCGGTCTGGGTAGTTTCGCTGCCGCTTACGCCGTTCTGCGCCTTGCTGCCGAACAGGGAAATCAAACAATCCGCAAGGGTTTCTTCGTAGGCGATCTTGTCGTTATACGCCACGATGATTCTCTTTACCTCCGGAATACTGGAGTTTGTAGCTTCCAGATATACAGGCTCTACATAGAGGATCGAGGTGTTGATCGGAATGATGAACATATTTCCTCGTCTGTATGTGGTTCCCGCGGAAGTCCAAAGGGAGAATTCCTTGGAAATTTCCGTGTTCTGGTCGATCTGCGCCTCAATCTGCTCCGGTCCGTAAATTGTCCTGGACTTCGGGAATTGGTAAAGCACCAGCTCGCCGTAATGCTCTCCGTCGTTTCGTGCCACCATCAGCGCCGTCATGTTTTGCTTCGACTTCGGTGTAAACGGAATCGAGTTGAAGAACTCGGCGGTTTTCTCTCCCGGAAGCTTTGCAATATAGTAGTTCGGGGTCATCTGGGTCTTTTCCATTCCGTAAATTTCAGATGCGATATCCCACATATCCTCTCTCTGGTAGAATACGTTTACATCTTCCATATGGTATTTTGCGTAAACGCTTGCCTGAATTTCAAACAGGTAGTTCGGATATCTGATGTGAGATTTCAGTCCCTCCGGCATCTCGTCAAAGTTCTTAAAAAGGGTCGGATAAATCTTCTGGTACGTCGCCGCAATCGGGTCTTCCTCGTCTACGATGTAGAAATTCGTATCGCCGTTGTAGGCGTCAACCACAACCTTTACGGAGTTTCTGATATAGTTGGTGCTGCCGGTGTTGCCGTCAATCGGCTCCGAGTACGGATAGTAGGAGCTCATGGTATAGGCGTCCACCATCCAGTAAAGCTTTCCGTCCACGGTTACCATGTACGGGTCGGATTCGTAGGCAAGGTGCGGCATGATCTTTTGCACCCTTTCCATTACATTTCTGTAAATGATGATCTTCGAGTCGCTGTCAATATTGGAGGAAACGAGAAGCTTCAAGCTGCCTTCCTTGATTGAGAAAAGCACCCGGTTAAAGAGGTTCAGCTTGATGCCCGCCGTACCCTCATAGGTAGTGTACTTGTTGCTCTGTCCGTCCGGATAGTCAAACTCTTTTTCGTCGGTATTTACAACGATATATTCATTGGAAAGCTCGCCGAAATAAATTTCAGGACGGGTAATTTCAATTTCCTCCACCTCCGATTCCGGCGGAATGTTTCCGATGAGAACATCCGGCTGCCCGCTGCTGGTAACCTTGTCAACTCGGGACAGTGCCACACCGTAGCCGTGGGTATATTTCAAATGCCTGTTCAGCCAGGAGCTGTCAATTTTATTCTCGTCGATTTCACGTGCCGTCAGGAACGTCTGGGTGTACTTTCCGTTAATCATATATCGGTCAACGTCCACGTCGTTAAAGGAGTAGTACTGACGGATACTCTGGGTCTGGTTGTAAAACTGCTGCGCCGGGTCGAAGTCGTTGATTCGGATATTGTTTATCGTTTCAACATTGTCGTTAATGTCCGATGCGGTAAGGGTGTTGTCCGCCGCAAAGTCCTTAATATTAACATCGTCCAGCTGGTAAGCCAGTTGGGTGTATTCGATATTTCTTTCCAGATACTGACTTTCTTTGTTGATTTCGTCAGGAGATACGACGAAATTTTGAATCAGCATTCCCGCGCCTGTACCCACAAGTCCTACGGCTATCATGATGACCGGAACCGTAAGAAGGCTCTTGTATTTTTTCCTTCCCATCTGCACGATGAACATAATCGCCGACAAAACCGACAACACGCAGAGGACTCTGTACATCCAAAGGGTGACGTTCACATCGGTAAAGCCCGCTCCGTAAACCGCGCCTGTGTGGGCGTGCAAGAGGTCGAACTGGCGAAGGAAGAAATTAATCGCAAGCATGATGAAGAAAATAAAGCCCAGTATTGTGATTTTTCCCGAAGCGATATTCATAAGCTGCTTGAAATTTCCGTCGTCAAACTGCTTTTTTGTCTTGATCGGTCTCGCCTTGACCTTTTTACCGGTAAGGGACTCAAAAATCTTCGCGAAAGGATCCTGGGAGCCCTGCTCGCCGTTGTTTCCGCCAAAGGGGTTGCCGCCGAATGGATTTCCGCCGAAAGGATTTGCATTTCCCGTATAGCGTTCGTCGTCGTAGCCCATGCCGGCGTCCTGCGCAGGTTCTTCCTTGAACACGTCCGGAGTTCTTACCGTCATCAGAATAATGTAGTATATAATGGTAAGAATGATGAATCCCACGATTACGCCGATTAAAATTTCGTTCAGCTGGCTGAGAAATTCCAGCTTAAACAGGTAGAATGAAATATCAAGGTTGAACAGCGGATCTTTGATGTCAAAATCGGTGCTGCTTGCGAATTTGAGTATTTCAAACCAAAGATTGGTAACTGCCATTGCCGTTGCAACTGCTCCGAAAATCACCGCAAGCCAGTTTGTGGTACGGTTGAGCTTCTTCATATCCGTGGCTTCCGAGGACGCAATCTTTGCGAAGTAGCTCTTTTTGAGGTGGCGCAGGTAAAGTATCACAAGCCCCGTCACCACGATGAAAGTCGGTATCCCGACCTTTAGCTGGGTCAGAAGCTGGGTAAAGAATACCGCCACATATCCCATCTCTTTGAACCACATGAAGTCAGAGATAAAGCCAACCAGTGCCAGAAAGAGCGATGCAATCACCACTACAATCAGGATAATGATACTGATCTTCTTCTCGAGTTTTTCCATTATAAACTTTCCTCCTTGATTTCATTTATCACCATCAACTCATCGGAAATAACGGTATACACCGTTTGAAGCGATGAGACTTCGGAACCGTCGGCTTTCGCAAAGGTAACTTTGCACAGGGTGTAAAACCCCTTCTGTCCTGTTTTTATTTCGCCGATTTCCAGAGTATTGATTCCCACCAGACTTTCGTCCGTGTTGGTGGAAAGCCACTCGTCATAATGCTTGATTATCGTCTCCAGCAGCTTTTCTCCGTAGGTGGCGTTCATTCCCTCCCACTGTCCGTCGACGAACTCGTCTGCGGAGGAGATTTCCTCAAAGGAATAGGTTTTGTTCTTATCATAGACCAATTCCGGATTATATATTACGGAGCCTATGGTTTTAACGCCGACAGATTTTTCGGTGACGATGTTTGAAAGATAGCCGGCCGCAAGGTCTTCCTCTCCGCCCTCCGGCGCCTCAATCGTTCCTTGCTCCGAGCCTCCCGTAAACAGGTCCGCAACCTTGAATAGGGTATTGTTTATCATTTCCGAGGCTTTGCTTTCCGGGGCGAAAAACTTTATGGCAAGGATCCCTGCCTCGACTACCAAAGCAATGATTAAAATGGTAACAATCACCTTAAGAACAGAGTGTTTCTTTACCGGTTCTTCGTTGTCTTCATTATAATTATAGCCAGGGACGCTGCCGCTATCGCTTTTACCGTCCACTCTGGGAAAGATGTCTGAATATCTGAGCTTGTCGCTTCCCGCCGGCGCGTTTTCTGCGAGGTTTTTTTCTGTGGGCGACTTTTCTGCGGGGGTCTTTTCTGCGGAGGCGCTTTCCGAGGGCGTGGCATCTGCCGTTTCGCCTCCTGTGGGTTTCTTCTCTGCCATCGCGTTTTCCTTTTCCGAGGGCGCTTTCGCTGTGGGTGTGTTTCCTGCGCCTGCCCCCCGGGGCGAAAGGCTTTCTATCGTAAAGTCCACCGTGTTTGGGGTAACGGGCTGCGCAACTCCGATCAGCACCGTATCCGCCGCATTCTCCGAGTCCTTTGCCGGCTCTTCTTTCGATTCGGCTTCTTTTCTCGGTTCTGCTTTCGGTTCGGCTTTCGGTTCCGTTTTTTGCTCGCTCCTATGCTTTACGGGGAACACCTCCGGCACCCAGGTATAATCCATTTCGGCAAACTGCCGATTATACTCCGCCTCCAGGTTCTGCACCCGTTCTTTTTCCTTGTCAAGAAGCTGCTGAAATTCATCGTTTTTCTGGTTAAAGGTGAAAAACCGGTCGTCTTTCGGCTTGTCGGCAGTTCCGAAAAGCTCTTTTTCCAGTTCCTCTACCGACATTTCCTCTTCTTCGGCAGGGGGCTGCTTTCTTTCAAACTTCGGCATTATGGCAGGCTGCCGAGGGATTTCAAATTCCATGGTCGCAGGTTCCTGCGGAATTTCAGGTGTTCTGTCGGCAAACAGCTTCTGCTCTGTGTACCGAGGCTGCGGCTGATTCTTGTTTTTTCTTTCGAGAACGCTGTCCCAATTGAAGTCAACGTCTTCCGTTTTCTTCGGCTGCGCCGCGGGAAAGCCCTCTAAATTCCAGTTGAACGCCACGGTTTCTTTCTTTGCCGCTTCCTCTTTTCTCTCCTCCACCGCTTTCAAAATTTCTTCTGTCTTTTTCTGAGCCTCAATCTTAAAAGGCGGATTGAAAACAACTTCGTCGTTCTTTGATGCCATTCGATTTCTCACCTCCGCACCGCAGAACGCACAAAATCGGTCACCTTCATACAATTCTTTTCCGCATTTGGTACAAAACATATTCTTTCTGCCTCCGTAACTCAAATTTCTTTCTTCTCCGTATCTATCTCAGGTTCGTTTCTGTCAGTCTCTGATTCGGTTTTGAATTTCCTCTTCGGAATAAACTCTTCCGGATTTGCTTCTGCAAAACTCCTCTGACTCTATCCGCTCCGATTCTATGGGAATTAATTTTTCAATCACAACCGGCGCTGCCGAATCATCATCTACCGACGGTTTTGTCTCTTCTTGTACCCTTTGCCCTGCGTCATCTCTTGTAAGTTTGGCCTCAAATTCTTTGTTGAGGCTGGCGACGTTAACTTCTGCTTTTTCGATGTTAAAGCTAAGTTTCATGT
>CAVHEY010000068.1:0-8300 GCA_963635155.1 Bacteroides stercoris | reverse complement strand
TTGCGTCATTGTCTTTCAACAACTTTGCCGATAAATTGAATTTATTAAATTTTATGCTAATTATGTAATCCTCTGTTTAAGAGTATGTAGTGAGTATACCCCACCCTACCCTCGTTGTCAAGCATTTTTATGAATTTTTTTAGCACTTTTTTAGCACGCTTCTATTCAACCGTTGAATGGATTGCTTTCAGCGCCTCTTCCGCGGTGGTAATGCCTTCGATTACGAGGCTGCGGCAGGCGCTTTTCATCGGGGTGAAGTCTCCCTGCATGGCAAGCGCAAGGATATCCGCCGAGGAAGCCCCCTTTGCCACGGCTCGCCGCATTTCCTTTGTCAAGGTCAGTATCTCGAAAACTGCCTGTCTGCCGCTATACCCCGTATGCCTGCATTCCGGGCAGCCTGTGCCTCTGTATAGACTGACGCCGCCTGTGTTCTCAATCCCCAAGGCTCTTAGCTCCTCTGCATCGGGGCGGTATGTCTCCTTGCAGTGGGGACAGATCCTGCGCACCAGTCTCTGGGAAATCACGCCCTTCAGCGCCGCCGACGCCATATAGGGCTCAACCCCTATGTCCAGCAGTCTATCGATTGCGGAGGTTGCGTCGTTGGTATGCAGGGTGGAAAGCACAAGATGCCCCGTAATTGCAGCTCTCATGGCGATTTCGGCGGTCTTTGCGTCGCGAATTTCTCCCACGCCGATGATGTCCGGGTCCTGTCTGAGTATCGCCGTAAGCCCATTCGCAAAGGTCATTCCCGTCTTTTCGTTTATCTGACACTGGTTCACCCCCTCGATTTCATATTCGATAGGGTCTTCCAGGGTTACGATATTCACTTCCTCCCCGGAAAGCTCGGTGAGCATGGCGCAGAGGGTGGTGGATTTGCCGGAGCCGGTAGGTCCCACCAGCAAAATTACGCCGTTGCTGTTTTTTAGCAGCGCGTCGTATTTTTTCTCGTCCTCTCCCCTTATGCCGATGCTCGCCTTCGTGATCCTGCCCTTTGCCTGTTCAAGGATTCTGATGACCATCTTTTCGCCGTATGCCGTGGGCATTACCGAAAGTCTCAGGTCGGCAGCCACTCCCTTGATATTTATCATCGCGTGTCCGTCCTGGGGAATTTTGTGTTCTGAAATGTTCATATTTCCCATGACCTTGAGCCTGGAAATCACCGTGTTTTGCAGATTCGAAGGCACCGTCAGGATCTTATGCAAAACCCCGTCGATCCTCATGCGTACCAGCATTTCGTCCTTGCGGGGCTCCAGATGCACATCGCTTGCCTTTTCCGTTATCGCCCGTTCGATGATGGAATTTACCAGTCGGATTGCCGGGGGCGCGCCGGTGTTTTCCGCCGCGTCCTGCCTGAGCTGAGGCGGAATCAGGTCACTGCTGTCCTCGCCGATTTCCCGCTTCATATCCTCGATAGCCCTTGCCGTTCCCTCGCTGCCATAGAGGGTCTCGATGGCTTGCTCGCAGGCTTTTTTTGCGGCTATCATCGGTACGACCTTTTTCTTGGAAACCAGCTTTACCTCTTCCTGGGCGATGAAATCCAGCGGATCCGACATGGCAAGGTAGAGGGTGTCTCCCACCAGCTTCACCGGTACCACATTGTGCTTTTTTGCCAGATTTCGCGGCACGAATTTTGCCAGTTCCACCGGCAGCGATACCGCGGTAAGGTCGATAAAATCTATCCCCAGCTGGGTCTGCAAGGCTTCCGTCAGTTCGCCGCTTGTTACGATATTCTTTTCAATTAAGATATCCCCTAATCTCTTTTTCGTTTTCTTCTGTGTGGCAAGAGCCTCCTCCAGCTGACCTTTGTTTATCACTCCGGCTTCCATCAAAAGCTCCCCCAATCTTATGTGCGCCATATAATCCCCTTTCTTTGGCATTTCCTGTCTTTCTTATTTTCGCTTACTTTTCCCGGGCAGGAACCTTATAGGTCTCCCGCCACCTGGAAGCCGCCCGTTCGATCCGCTTGGTTCCCAGAATCTCCTTCGTAAAACCTGCCTCGATGAAGATTTGCTGCGGCATCTTTCCTGCCTTGTATTCCTCCACGAAGTGTTCCTTAAAGCTTTCTTTCCACATAATTCGGTCGTGTACCCTATCCACGCTGTCCACCCATGGACTTTTCAGTAGCGTTCTTACTTCTGCCTCAGTCAAACTTCCTCTGCCCATCGTTCTCCCTCGCTTGTCGTTTCATTCTCGTTCGTCAGATTTATCTGTTTCCGAATAATAAAAAAGACCGCCCTTAATAAAAAGTGCGGTCAGTCAATCATACGGAATTCTCCGGTTAGACACTAAACTTTGCGTCCCTGCCTTTCGACAGGTTTGCCAAAAAACATTTCTAAATTTCTAACGCCATTATAGCAAATCCATCTGCCAAAAGCAAGTATTTTCTTTTCAATTTTTTAGCGGGTCAATTTTGGATCAATTTTTAGTCCATGTTTTAGCAACAGGGATCCTTTATTTCAACCCTTTATTTCAACCGGTGCTCCGCGTCGCAGTAAATACAGCGATAGGCTTTTTTCTCCGCGTCTACCAGCCGGAAGGTATGCACAATTTCCTGCTCCGTTGTGGTGATGCAGCGGGGGTTCTTGCACCGAATAACATTTTTTATGGTCTTTGGCAATTCCAGGTGCAGCTTTTGTTCAAGGCTTCCGTCCTTCACAAGGTTTACGGTTATATTGCTGTCGATATAGCCCAGTATGTCCAGGTCGATATCGATGCGGTCGTCAATTTTGATGATATCCTTTTTGCCGTATTTATCACTTTCCGCATTCTGGATAACCGCCACGCAGCTGTCTAATCTGTCCAAGCCCAAAAGCTCGTACACCATCATGCTTTTGCCTGCCTTGATGTGGTCAAGGACGATTCCGTTTTTTACGCCGTCTATATTCATGTTTTCCTCCATTCTGTTTGTTCTATATTCCGTTTTGTTATTCTTGTCTTCGTACTTTCTTTATGCTCTCTTGATGTTGAGCAGGAATAGGATCAGAGCCATGCGTATGTGTTTGCCGCACAGCGCCTGAAAGAAGTAGCAAGCCCGTGGGTCGTTATCCACCTCCACCGAAATCTCGTTCACCCGAGGCAGTGGGTGCATAATGGTCAGGCTTTCCTTTGCCGACGCCAGCTTTTCAAGATTGAGGATATAGCTGTCCTTGAGCCGGATATAATCCTCTTCATTGAAGAAGCGCTCCTTTTGTACCCGGGTCATGTAGAGAATATCAAGCTCCGGGATTGCCTCTTCCAGAGACTCCGTCTCCTTCCACTCCGCTCCTGCCGCGTCCATTTTTTCCTTGACATAATCCGGCACCTGAAGCTCCTGGGGCGAGATAAGGACAAAGCGAATGTTTTTGTAGCGCAGCATCGCCTCGATGAGGGAGTGTACGGTACGACCGAATTTCAGGTCGCCGCAAAGCCCGATGGTCATGTCCTCCAGCCGTCCCTTTTTTCGCTTTATGGTCAAAAGGTCGGTCAGGGTCTGGGTAGGGTGGAAATGTCCGCCGTCACCGGCGTTAATAATCGGCACCGTTGTCCTCTGAGCAGCCACAATCGGCGCGCCCTCCTTCGGGTGCCGCATGGCGATAATATCCGCATAGCATCCCACGGTACGAACCGTATCTCCGACGCTTTCGCCCTTTGCCGCCGAGCTGGAATTTGCTTCGGAAAATCCCAGCACGCTGCCGCCAAGCTCCAGCATCGCCGCCTCAAAGCTCAGTCTGGTTCTCGTGCTTGGCTCAAAGAACAGGGTTGCCAGCTTCTTGTGGGCGCAAATACTCTCATAAGCGGCGGGATTTGCCACGATATCGTCGGCGACCCGAATCAGCCCATCGATTTCCTCTACGCTAAGGTCGGTAATGTTAATCAGATTTCTTATTTCACTCATGGTTTTCTCCTCTCATCCAACTTTCATCTGACGGGTTATCTCTGAATTTCAGGATTTTTTCCTTGTCTTCTGCCTGTATATAGCCGCCGGCGGCTGCAACCTCCACAAGGGTGTCCAGGTCGCAGAGGCTGACGTTGCTCACATGATTGGCTTTCATTCGCTCCAGCCCCTTTTGCATACCGTAGGTAAAGATGCTGGCAATGCCCAGAACCTCTGCCCCTGCTTCTCTAAGCACATTTACGGTGTCTACGGCAGACCCTGCGGTGGAAATCAAATCCTCCACAACCACCACCTTCTGTTTCGGCAGCAGCTTGCCCTCGATTTGGTTGGTTCTTCCGTGATCCTTTGCCGAGCTTCTCACATACCCCATAGGCAGATCCATCAGATGCCCTACAATGGCGGCATGGGCAATTCCTGCGGTGCTGGTTCCCATCAGCACCTGGCAATCCGGGTAATTTTCGCGGATCACCTGCACCAATCCGTTTTCCACCAGAGTCCGCACATCCGGGGCGGTCAGGGTCAAACGATTGTCACAATAGATGGGGCTTTTGATGCCGCTTGCCCAGGTGAATGGCTCCTCCGGTCTTAAAAATACCGCCTCAATGGACAGCAGACCCTTGGCAATTTCTTGTTTCAAATCCATCTCGATTCTCCTTTCGGATTTTTTTATATTTAACAATAGCTAGTCGACAAATTCTCTCACGCATCTGCGATAGGCTTCCACAGGATTTTCCGCCTGTGTGATCGGGCGTCCCACCACGATATAGTCGGAGCCCAGTTCCTTTGCCCTCGCCGGAGTCGTGACCCGAGCCTGATCCCCCGAATCGCCCTCTGCAAAGCGCACCCCCGGCGTAACGGTAAGGAAGTCCTTCCCGCAGGCTTCGTGTACCCGGGACGCCTCAAGAGGGGAACAGACAACTCCGTCCAGTCCCGCCTTCCTTGCGTTGGAAGCGTAGTGCATCACCACCTGCTCCAGGGGTTTGCTAATCAAAAGCTCCTCCCTCATGCGTTTTTCGTCCGTTGAAGTAAGCTGGGTAACGGCAATGAGCAGGGGACGGCTGCCGTCCTCCCGGGTCAGCCCCGTAAGCGCCGCCTCCATCATGGCCATGGTGCCTCCCGCGTGCAGGTTGCACATATCCACATCAAGCTCCGACAAAACCTTCATGGTTCTTTTGACGGTATTCGGAATATCATGAAGCTTCAGGTCCAGGAAAATACGGTGTCCCCTTGCCTTGATATCCCTGACAATCCGGGGTCCTTCGCTGTAGAAAAGCTCCATGCCGATCTTCACATAAGGCTTTTCTTCCGTGAACTGCTCCAAAAATTCAATGGTCTGTGCCTTGGACGGAAAGTCGCAGGCAATAATTACATCTTTTCCCATATCAATGTCCTCCTCCGATGATTTCTTTTAAATCTGTAATCCCATATTTTTCGCATACTGCAGGGAGCGCCTCGATAATCTTCTTGCAGGCAAAGGGATCAACCAGGTTTGCCGCGCCGATTTCCACCGCCGTGGCTCCCGCCAGCATCATTTCTATAACATCTTCCGGGCTGCTGACGCCTCCCATTCCCACAATCGGAATGGTTACCGCCTCATACACCTGCCATACCATGCGCAGCGCCACCGGCAAGATTGCCTGTCCGGAAAGTCCTCCCATCTTGTTTGCTAAGATGGGTTTCTTCGTTTTCAAATCGATTCGCATTCCGAGCAGGGTGTTAATCAGGCTGATTCCGTCTGCTCCGGCTTCCTGACAGGCTGCGGCGATTTCCGCGATATCCGTCACGTTTGGTGAAAGCTTGATCAGGATCGGTTTTTCGGTGATCTCCCGAACAGCTGCCGTCACCTCTGCCGCCGCCCGGGGACTCGTGCCGAAAGCCATTCCTCCCCCATGGACATTGGGACAGCTGATGTTTATCTCATACCAGCCGATTTGCTCTCCGGCTGCCCGGTCTGCCTCGAATTTCGCCACAGTTTCCCGATAGTCGCTGAGGGAAAATCCGCTGATATTTGCCATTACCGGCTTCCGGAAGAATTCCTTCATCGCGGGAAGCTCCTCTCCGATTACGGCGTCAACTCCCGGATTCTGAAGTCCCACTGCGTTTAACATTCCTTCGGGGCACTCCGCAATGCGAGGCGTAGGGTTCCCGAATCGCGGCTTCAGGGTCGTCCCCTTAAAGGAGAAGGTCCCCAGACAATTGATATCATAAAGCTCCGCATATTCTCTGCCATATCCAAAGGTTCCGCTTGCCGCAATAATCGGATTATCCAGTTCAATGCCGCACAGATTCACTTTCGTATCTACCATAGGATTTCCTCTCTTTCCAGCACCGGACCGTCCTTGCAAATCCTTTTGCTGCCGTATTTTGTCTCACAGGAGCAGCCCATGCAGGCTCCGAAGCCGCAGCCCATGCGCTCTTCGAAGCTGAACTGTCCCGAGGTCTTTGCAACCTCTTCGATAGCCCGAAGCATTGCCTCCGGTCCGCAGGTATAAAAATAGCTGTACTCCAGATCCGCAAATACGTCCCTTGCCGTTCCTCTAATGCCCGCGGAGCCGTCTGCGGTTGCAAGCAGCACCTCTGCGCCGGCTTCTTCGAATTCTTTCTTGTAGAAAATCTCTTCTGCGGTATTGAAGCCCAGAATCACCCGTACCCTCTCGATTTTTGCTTTTCCCTCGCCCTCGCCTTTGGCTTTCAGCGCCTTGAGCAGTCCGTAAAGGGGCGGGATTCCCACGCCTCCCCCGACCAAAACCGGATTTTTCCCGGCTTTTGCTATATCATAGCCGTTGCCCAGTCCCGTGAGTATGTCAAGGCTTTGCCCCGGCTGCATATCCGCCATTGCCCGAGTTCCCCTGCCAAGGGTTTTATAAAGGATTTTCATTTGACCTTCGCTGTAGTCGCATAGGGAAATCGGTCTGCGGAGGAAAAAGCCGTCTAGCCTTATGTTTATAAACTGCCCCGGTTTGCGGCAATCCGAGGTGTCCCCCGTCAGCGTCATCTCATATACCGATGGGGTAAGCCTTCGGTTTTTTTCGATGGTAAAAATGCCCTGTTTCATCTGCTATCCTCTTTCTCTATTTCTTTTTCTGTCTCTTGCGCGTCCCAAACGATCCTTCCGCCCAGCACGTTGCGGATACATTTCCCATAAACCCGCTCTCCCGCAAAGGGTGTGGCTCTTCCCTTTGAGTAAAACTGCTCCGGATCGATTTCGTAGGCAGAGGAAAGGTCCCATATCGCATAATCTCCTGCTTCCTCTGCGTCTCTGAGTCCGAACCGCCTTCGCGGCGCGATTGCCATCAGTTCGATCAGCCTGTCGAGACTGAGGAGCCCCCTTCGCACCAGCCCTGTATAAAGCATGGGAAAGGCTGTTTCCAGTCCCACGATGCCCATGGCGCTTTCTTTAAGCCCCTTTGCCTTTTCTTCTCTGCTGTGGGGGGCATGGTCTGTGGCAATCATATCGATGGTGCCGTCAAGAACGCCTTGCAGCAGTGCCTCTTGATCCTCTTTGCTGCGGATTGGCGGGTTCATCTTGAATCTTCCATCTTCTTGCAAATCTTCGTCATGCAGCAGCAGGTAATGGGGCGCGGTCTCGCAGCTAACATCAAGCCCCCCTGCCTTAGCCTCCCCAATCAGTTCCACACTTTCTTTGGTGGAAATGTGGCAGGCATGGTATTTGCAGCCTGTCTCCTTCACCAATCGCAGGTCTCTCTGAAGCGGACGCCATTCGCTTTCGGAGGGAATACCTCGGTGTCCGTGTTTTCGTGCGTAGCTGCCCTGGTGTATGTATCCGCCCCTTCGCAGCTTGAGATCCTCGCAGTGGGCTACAATGGGCAGATTCAGCTTTCTCGCGATTTCCATGGCTTCCTTCATCAATGCCGGGTCGTTCAGCCCCGTTCCGTCATCGCTGAAGCCTATCACATAGGGTCCCATGGCTTCCAGCTCCGCAAGCCTTTCGCCCTTTTCACCGACGGTAATCGCGCCGTAGGGGCGAACATCAACCATGGCGTCTTTGGCAATCGCGGCTCTCTGTACATTCAGGTTTTCCAAGCTGTCCGGCACCGGATTCAGATTCGGCATGGAAAAAATATGCCCGTAGCCCGATGCTGCCGCCGCCCTTGTCCCGGTGAAAATCGTCTCTTTATAGGAAAATCCCGGCTCTCGCAAATGTACATGGACATCTACAAAAGATGGGATTTTAAGGAATTCTTTCTCTTTCATTGCCGTTCCTCCGTCTTTTCCGTAACAAAAAACCTGCCTCATCGGCAGGTTTGAAAGCATGTTGCAGGAAACAGAAGCCCGATGGCAAATGCCTTTGCCCACGCTTCTCTTTCGTCTCTATGTCCACCTTGCCGACATCTCTGTATCGCGCTTAAAGATTTCTTTTGTCTTGCATTTTAGCACATTGCTACGCCCGTGTCAATGAAAAATT
>CAVHEY010000067.1:0-8344 GCA_963635155.1 Bacteroides stercoris | reverse complement strand
ATGCCGCGTCCGAATTTTTCTGGTGAACGGAGCCTACTCCCGGGGTATCCACGAATGTCAACCCCTTTTTGAGGAAAGGTGACGGGCAGTAAAGAGCCACCTTTGACACTCCAAGATGATTGTCACAGTTTTCCTGCTCGTTTATGTACGATGACATTTCATCGAAGCCGATTTCCTTGATGATCCCGTTGTCGAAATGCACCGTTGCCGCCTTTTCGCCGTATTCGATGGTAGTCACCACGGCAGTTACCGGAACGATGCCCACCGGCAGGATCTTGTCCTCGAGAATCGCGTTTACCAGGGTGCTTTTGCCCCGCTTGAACTGGCCGATAACCGAAACGGTAATTTCCTTGTTTTCCAGTTTTTCGATAAGCTCCTGGGTTCTGGCAAGCTCTCCGCTTGTGATCTCGTATTTTGAAAATGCCTCCGCCGTATCCTTTACAATGTCGAGGATCGGGCGTTTTTCTGCCTTTTCCTCAGAGCGGAGCTGAATACATTCCAGATGACACTCCTCAGTTTCAAAGGGGCAGTTTACGCATTTCTCGTTATTAGCAAATGCCATAAAATTGTTCTCCTAGTCTTTTATTTTTTGCGATTTAATTTGAGCTAATATTTTCCGTACATTTATTTATTTGTCCTCGTAGAATACGCAGCCTGCGCATGCCGGGTCGGCGGCGCGTTTTTCCTCGCTGCACCAAAGGGGTTTCAATATGAGGTTCGGACGGATCTTGTCCCCGGAAAGGGATTTCAGCGCCGCGATTTCGCAAAGGGTTCCCACAAATTCCACGTGTTGACCTGCTTTCACATCTCTCATGGTCTTGCGGTAAAGCTTCGGCATATCCCTGTCCGCATATTCCTCGCTGTATTCGTAATATTCCGTAAATTCCGGCAGCTCCACCGGGTTAAAAAGCGGGCAGAACAGCACGCAGGCGTTGCATCTGTGGCAGCCGTCCTCCAAAACCCATGCGATGGATTTTTTGCTTTCGTCCTCCCTCTCGTTCATTTTTACGCATCTTTCCTTGCAGGCCACCACACAGGCCCCGCAACCGTTACAATTTTTTACTCTTTCTGTTAATTGCATTTTGCGCCTCCGATCTATACTTTCGTAAATTTTATGAAAACAACGATATTACTAAATATTCCTAAAAAACAAGGTGCGCCAAATCGGCACACCCTATATCATACTACAATATTCGCCTTGTTTCAAGCCTAGCTTACGATGTTATAGTACGCCTTCGATGTAATTCTGTACACGATTACATAAAGCAGCGCGAAGGCACCGAAGCTGATCAGGGTGGTCAGCAGGAAAAGCCCGGAATTTGTAAGCTGAAACAGGTACAAAATCTTCTTTATCATCGGGAAAGCGAAGGTCATGTGCAGCGCCGCCATGAGAAGCGGCAGGGAAAATACCGTCAGCACCTGGGAATTTATGCTCCTACGGATTTCCGCCTTTGTCATTCCCACCTTTTGCATGATTGCAAACTTGTTTCGGTCTTCGTAGCCCTCAGAAATCTGCTTGTAGTAGATAATCAGCACCGCAGCGAAGAGGAACACAATGCTCAGCATAATTGCAAGGAAGAACAGTCCGCCGTAGGCGGCGTAAAATTCCGCTCTGCTCTGGGCGTAGGTAGCCACCGAGTAGGTAAGCTGGGTAATTCCCCGCTCCATGAACGCTTCGTTTGCGTTGGCAAGCACCGCATCTCCCAGTGCAATCTGTTTTTCCTCAGACATTCCTCCCGTGTCAAAGTCATAGACGATATCCGCCGTCAGCTTTGAATTTCCGAATTCATCGGTTCCTGCAAGCTCATCGAGCTTTTCCGCAAGCTCCTCAAATTCATCGGTCACGATCAAAACCACAGGCACGCCTTCGCTGCCCACAAGGGCTTTTGCCTCTTCCAATTTCGCCTCTCCTTTTATGGAGAAATTTCCGATACCCTCGATATTTACCGTATCAGACGCAAATTCTCCCTGCAGGTTGGCCGCAAGAACCTCCCCACCGGAAAGGCTCATGTCGCTGCCTGTCAAAGCGTTATAGTCCGAAAGGGGCATGATCAGCAGCTTGGTACTTTCAGCCTCGCCGCTGTTATAAGTGCTTATGATTCTGTAGCTTTGGACATTTTGCGGCACCGCCCCCTCTTTTCTTACGGCAGAATTTGTAATATCGCAGTAAAGCTCAAAATTCTTATCGGAAAGCTTTTCCACCTCGTTCGTATAATAGGTGACATTGACTTCCCTGGGATAGCTCTCGCCGAGCCTGTCAACGGTGCCGAAATACAGACTGGTGGTGGAGGAAAGCATCACAAGCACCATGGTGGCAAGAATACAGATCGACGCAAGCCCCGCGCCGTTTCGCTTCATTCTGTATGCCATGTTTGATGTGGAAATGAAGTGATTCGCCTTGTAATAGTATTTTTTGTTGTTCTGCAAAATCCTGCAAAGCATCACCGCCCCAGCCACGAAAATCATATAGGTTGCGATGATGACCATAATCACTGCCAGGAAAAACCAAACTATCGCCGAAAGGGGATCCCTTACGGAAACCGCAATATAATATGCCAGTCCGAGAAGGGCGAAGCCGCCGATTCCCAAAACCCAGTTTGCCTTCGGGGGTCTTTCTCCGTAATTTTCCGACTGCATCAGCGCCATGACCGTACTGTGGCGAACCTGTCTTATGGAATTCAGCAGCAGGAGCAGGAACACTCCCGCAAATGCCCCGGTTGTAAGGAGCAGCGCCCTCGGGCTGACAAAAATACCGTAGGAAATTTCCAGATCAAGGACTTTCAGCAGTGCAAGCTCCGCAAGTTTTGAAAATGCGATCCCGCAGGCAAGTCCCGCGGTGACCGAAATCAGAAAGGTAATGGCAACCTCCCATATAAGGATTCGGCAGATATTCCCCTTGCTCATTCCCAGCATGTTATAAAGCCCAAACTCCCTCCTGCGCCGTTTCATCAAAAACGAGTTGGTATAAAAGAGAAAAATCACCGAAAATACGGTTATTACAACGGCTCCCAGTCCCATGGTAAGATTGGTGGTTCTTACGCCGCTTACCAGGCTGTTTGCCGCCTCGGAATTTTGCAGATACAGCACGATGTAGAGCATCATCACCATGCCGATGCAGGTCAAAAGATAGGGCAAATACATTTTCCGGTTCTTCCTCATTCCGTCCCGGGCAAGGCTATAGTAAAATCCCCGCTTCACGATCTCTCACCGCCCGTCGCAAGAATCGTCAGAGTCTGTGAAATTTTCTGGTACAGCGCCTGCTTACTGTCCTCGCCCCTATAAATCTGGTGGAAAACCTCTCCGTCCTTGATGAACAAAACTCTCGAAGCAAAGCTCGCCGCCTTTACCGAATGGGTCACCATAAGGATCGTCTGTCCGCCCCGGTTTATTTCCTCGAACAGTTCCAAAAGCTCGTCCGAAGACTTTGAATCAAGGGCTCCCGTAGGTTCGTCCGCCAAGATGATTTTCGGGTCTGTGATAAGGGCTCTTGCCACCGCCGCCCGCTGTTTTTGTCCTCCTGATACCTCGTAGGGATATTTTCGGAGCAGCTCTTTCAGCCCCAATCTCTTTGCAATTGGCGCAAGTTTATCCCGCATTTCCTCGTAGGGTTTCCCCTGAAGCACCAATGGCAGATAAATATTGTCCTCGATGGAAAAGGTATCCAAAAGATTGAAATCCTGAAACACGAAGCCCAGATTGTCCCGGCGAAATTCCGCAACCCGGGATTCCCCAATCGCCGAAATATCCTTTCCTTCCAAAAGCACCCGTCCGCCGGTAGCCTTGTCCAGTGCCGCCAGAATATTGAGCAAGGTCGTTTTTCCGGAACCGGATTCCCCCATAATTGCCACAAACTCGCCTTTTTCAACGGTGAAGTTCACATTTCGCAGCGCCTCCACCTTGTTTCCCCCAAAGCGGGTCTGGTAGATTTTTTTCAGTCCGCTAACCTCAAGCATACGCATTGTCATTCCCCCTTATATCTCTTTTTTACCTCTTTTGCATTTTCATTATACAAAAACGGGAAAAGGCAATCCATCTATGCGGCTTACATTTTCCCTGTTATTTCTTACAAAGTTGTCACTATTCCGGTATCCTCGGCTTTTTGATAAAAAGCTTGCAAACTTCTTAAATTTGTGGTAGTATTGAGTCAAGAGGTAGGGTCTTACGGCTTTACCAAATGTGGTTTCGGCTAATGCTTAGCCTTGCCGCTCTTGGTTCCAGCAGGAGCGGCTTTTTTTATGCTCGAAATCGTGATTCGCAAATCTTTTTCTACTCCGGCGTGATTCCGTATTGGCTGAAATCCAGCCGCATCTTCGTGCCCTCCGCCACCCGGGACTCCGCGCTGATTCCCACCTCTAAGTTGTCGCAGATCCGCTTGCAGAGATAAAGCCCGATCCCACTGGCGTTTGTGTCCCTCCGTCCGTTATAACCGGTGTAGCCCTTCTCGAAAATTCTCGGAAGATCCTCCGGCGCGATTCCGATGCCGCTATCCTCGATAACCAATGTCTTGGGCTGCTCAAAATAGATTTTGATCCCGCCTTCACGGGTATATTTCAGCGCGTTTGAGATGAGCTGCTCCAGCACGAATCCCAGCCACTTGGGATCGCTGATAACGGTAATTTCCGCCGGCTCATAGGAAAGGGACAGCCTGCGACCGATAAATTCCGAGGCAAATTTTTTCGCGGATTTTTTTATCAGCTCGTCCATATCGCATTCCCGAAAGACATAGTCCGTGGATTCCGAATCCAGCCTGAGATAGGCAAGTGCCATGTTCACATACTGCTCGATCCGAAAAAGCTCCGCCGAAAGCTTCCGGGCAAGGTCGCTGTCCTCGCCTCTGAGGGAAAGCTTCATGGATGAAATCGGCGTCTTTATCTGGTGCGCCCAGACCGTGTAATAGTCCATCATATTTTCGTATTTTCGTTGGGACTCGTAGACGAAATCTCGGTGTTCTTTGCCCAGCAGACGGATCGCCCGTTGGTACTCCTTCGCTTCCTCGCTTTGTGCCTCCGGCATGGAGTCGATAACCGAAAAGCTGATGGACGCCGGATCCCCGCGTCTTTTGTACTTTCCCCACATATGTAGGTAATCTGCCGCAAAAATGAGCGTTCCCACAAAAGCGCAGAGAGCCAGCGGGTATGCCAAAGCCTTTACGGGCAGCCCCATCAGCAGGGTCGTCGCCGCAAACAGCAAGAGCAGCGCCGCCGTAATCCCTATGTATTTGATTCTTTCCTTTAAAAATATCCGAAAAAATTTCTTCATTCGATTATATATCCCACTCCGTGCTTTGTCTTGATAAAATCGGTAAGCCCCGCCTGTTCCAGCTTCCTGCGCAGGCGGTTCACATTCACCGTCAGGGTGTTTTCGTCCACAAAGACGTCCGTTTCCCAAAGCCTTTCCATGAGCTTCTCCCGACTTACCACCTTGCCCTTGTTTTCCATCAGCGAAAGCAAAATCCGGTACTCGTTCTTCGTCAGGTCGATCTTCTCATCGTTATAGGTAAGCGTGTTGTCTCCGGTATTCAGGATCGCGCCCCCTCGTTCGATTACCGGCACCCCTTGGGAAAAATGATACGCCCGCCTGAGCAGCGCCTGTATTTTTGCCATAAGCACGGTTTCCTCGAAGGGCTTCGGTATGAAATCGTCCGCCCCCATATTCATCGCCATGACGATGTTCATGTTGTCCGCCGCGCTGGAAATGAAAATAATGGGCACCTGTGAAACCTTGCGAATCTCGCTGCACCAGTGGTAGCCGTTAAAAAATGGCAGCGTTATGTCCAGCAGCACGAGATGAGGCTGAAACTCCGCAAATTCCCGCAGCACATTCATAAAATCATCGCAAATTTTCGCTTCCATGCCCCACATATTGGCGCGGCTTTTAAGCGCCTCGGCGATTCCCCTGTCGTCCTCTACGATAAACAATCTGTACATATTTCCCCCTTGTTTTCTTGTCCTCTTGTTTGCTTATTCTCTTGTTCTCTGTTTTCCCCTTTTTCGCCGCCAAGCTGGCAGCTTGCCGACCGTTCTCACCTCTAAGTATACCACAGTTTCTTTGTCAAATTCTAAACATTTATTGCTATTCGACAATTTTTTTGTTAGACTGTTAACGGGGTTTACATGGATTTCATTCGGATTTAACATAAATTTTACAATAGATCGGGGAAGGCTTGAAAAAGCCGGGAAGGCAAAACAAATGAATGTATTCGACTTTATATCGCTATTCGGCGGGCTTGCGCTGTTTCTGTACGGTATGCGGCTCATGGGAGACGGGCTGCAGCAAGGCTCCTCCGGTACCCTGAAAAAATTCATGGAGAAGGTGGCAAATAACCCCTTGACGGGATTTTTGCTGGGGCTTTTGGTTACGGCGGTTATTCAAAGTTCCACCGCCACCATCGTGCTGACTTCCGGACTTGTGGGGGCAGGGATCCTCTCTCTCCGCCAGTCCATCGGCATCATTCTCGGCGCGAACGTAGGAACCACGGTTACCGGGCAGATCATAAGGCTCCTGGATATCGACGGCGACGCCTCATCATGGCTGAATATTTTTAAGCCCTCCACCCTGGCTCCGGTTTCGGCGATTATCGGCATTCTCATCATTATGACTCTAAGCTCCACCAAGTCGGATATCATCGGCAAGGTGGCCATGGGCTTCGGCATACTCTTTACGGGGCTTCTCAACATGACGGCGGCGGTGGCTCCCCTTTCGGAGTCGGAAACCTTCGCAAGGCTTTTCATACAAATGGCGGACACGCCGATTCTGGGCTTTCTCGTAGGAACGGGAGCCGCTTTTCTCATTCAAAGTTCTTCCGCTACCATCGGTATTTTGCAGGCGCTTTCGGTGACGGGCGCCCTGACCTTCAGCTCGGTTTACGCCATAATCATAGGCGTAAATATGGGTGACTGCATCACCACGGCGATCGTCTGCTCCATCGGCTCAAAGGCTGACGCAAAGCGCACCGGAATGATTCATATTCTCTTTAATATCGCGGCTTCGATACTGGTTATCGCTTCCATCATGATTTTGCGGGAAACAGGTGTCTTGGACGGGATCTGGAACGCCCGCATTACTTCCGGGGGCATCGCAAACGCCCATACCCTTTTCAGACTTTTCGCGGCAATTGTGCTGCTGCCTGTTTCACTCCAGTTTGAGAAACTGGCAAGGCTCATCATCAAGGACGACAAATTTGCAAATGATATCGACGAGGAAATTCAGCAGCTCGACGAAAAGCTCTTTGCATCGCCGGCGCTGGCGCTTTCCAGCATCAGCGGCGTTATCGCAAAGATGGCTTCCCTTGCGGTTTACGGCGTAAAATCTTCCATGAGGACGATAAAACATTATGACAAAGAGGCAATCGACGAGATAAATCAAAATGAGG
Source organism: Bacteroides stercoris (assembly GCA_963635155.1). Lineage (GTDB taxonomy): Bacteria > Bacillota > Clostridia > Peptostreptococcales > Anaerovoracaceae > CAG-238. Next base: position 972 of record CAVHEY010000067.1, on the reverse strand, counting down.
ATTACATCGATTTGCTTGCGGACAAGGTTGATAATTACATGATCCGCTTTTCACCCCACGTTCCGAAGGGGGCGGACAGCAATCTGCTCAATTACTATATCCAGTGCTTCTCCGAGTTTGAACGCATCGGCGATTATGCCACCAATATATGCGAAGCCGCTACCGAAATTTCAGAAAAAAGCATTGAGCTTTCGGCGGTAGCCCACCACGAGCTTGCGGTTCTGGGGGAAGCCTGCGCACTGGTTTTGGATTATTCTTATAAGGCTTTTACAAAGTTAGATACTACGGCTGCAAAAAAAATCGAGCCCATCGAAGAGGTTATTGACGACCTGGTTTCCCAGTTTCGTTCCAACCATATCGAGCGGTTTAAAAACGGCGATTGCACAGTTCACGGCGGTATCACTTTCCTGGATATTTTGGTAAATGTGGAGCGTATCTCCGACCAATGCTCAAACATCGGGATAAGCACCCTCGCCTTGACGGAGCCTCAGACGGTGCAGAATCAGCATGATTACACCAAATATCTGCACAGCGGCCAGGACGAGCATTTCAACGAGCTTTACCGCAAATATCACGATAAATACTTTAGCCTTTTAAATATGACCTATTGAGCATCCCATTCAAAGTGGGCCGGAAAACTCGGGAGTATATCACATTATCGGCAAAATATCAATGCATTTAAGCGATATTGCCCTTGTTTTTGCCGATTCTCAATATTTCTGATGGGGTAAGGCTAAGAGGCGCTCCGGAATTTTCCCGGTACTAACGGCGAAAGGCGGGCGTGCATTCGTATTCTCAGTTTCGAACTTTCGAACTTCCTTCGAACTTTATTTCGGAATATTTTCAAATCCGGTTGACAGGGCTATCATTGCAATGATACAATGTAGCTGTGCTATCACAATGATAGAGGGGGCTTAGTTTTATGAGCACAATTCAATTACTTCACGGAACGGATCACATCATCGAGGTTCC
>CAVHEY010000066.1:0-8364 GCA_963635155.1 Bacteroides stercoris | reverse complement strand
CTATATAACAGATTGGAGTAAAATGCAAGCTGTTTTTGCTATTTTGTACCAAAAGTAATGTTTTATGGATTTAAAAATCTGCCGAAGTCCTTCTCCTTATGCCGTTATGTAAGCCCTACCCGGCGTGTTCACTTCTTCCCTGCAAGTCTCAGCAGAGCGATGGATTCAATGTGCTTTGTGAGGGGAAAATTATCGAAGGGTTTCAGATACACGCACTGGTAGCCGTAGTATTTCATGTATCGCAAATTGTCCGCCATGGTTTTCGGATTGCAGGAAATATAAACGATTTCGGGAACGCCGTACCCTATAATTTTGTCCAAGGCTTTGGGCTGTATGCCCACTCTGGGAGGGTCTACCACGATTACATCAGGCTTTTCGCCGACGCCCTTTAAAACCTCAAAGACGTCCCCGGCGATAAAGTTGCAATTGGAAAGCCCGTTCAAAGCCGCGTTTTCTCTCGCTGCGTCCACAGCCTCGGAAACGAGCTCGATTCCGATAACCTTCTTTGCCTTTAACGCCAAAATCTGCGAAATGGTTCCCGTTCCGCAGTAAAGGTCGAACACCGTCTTCCCCTCAAAGGAGTCCACCAGCGAAAGTGCCTCGGAATAAAGCCTTTCCGCCGCCGGAACATTGGTCTGGAAAAAGGAAAAAGCGCTGACCTTAAAGGCAAGTCCGAGAATTTTTTCCATGTAGTAATCTCTGCCCCAAAGGGTTTTCAGCTTCTCGCAGTTCACCGCGTCGGCAAGATTATCGTTATAGGTCCGGAGAATTCCCACAATTTTGTTTCTCAGATTCAGGGAAAGCAGCCTGCTTACGTATTCTCCCTCGTCAAACTTCGCCTCGGAAAGCCCCGCATCTGAGGCGGTAACGATATTTACCAGCAGCTCTCCGGTCCTCACTCCCCGCCTTATGATCAGGTTCCGCATGAGCCCCCTGTGGGTTTTCTTGTGATAAAAGGGATAGCCCTTTTCCTTTACGAAGGAAAGGGTTGCGTCCAGAATTGCGTTAAAATCCTCGTCCACCAGCTGGCATTTATCCACCGTGACGATGGACATAAAATTCTTTTTTCGGTGCATACCCAGAGTGGTCTCCCCGTCCTTCACAAAGTCCCCAAAGGTGTATTCCATCTTATTTCTGTATCTGTATTGGCTTGGGCAGCCCTCGATGGGGTCTGTCTTCGCGGGATTTATCCCTTTTTCTTCCAGAAAGCCGTGAACCTGTCTTTCCTTTTCCAAAAGCTGCTCCTCATAGGCTATGCCTTGGTAGATGCAGCCCCCGCAAAACGCGCTGTGAGGGCAAATTTCCCGCACCCCGGTATTCTTTTCGTTAAAATCTGCCATATTTATCATAGAACTCCTTTTTATACTCTAAAAAGCGGTCTTCCTCGATCGCCTTTCGGATATTTGCCATCATGTTTACCAGAAAATGCAGATTATGGTTAGAAAGCAGCATCGCCGAAAGCATTTCGTCCGCCTTATAAAGGTGCCGCAAATATGCCTTTGAATAGTTTCGGCAGGTGTAGCAATCGCATTCCTTGTCCAGCGGCTCAAAATCACGCTCGTACTTTGCGTTTTTTATATTCACCCTGCCATGAGAGGTCATTGCAAGCCCGTGCCGGGCAATTCTGGTGGGCAGCACACAGTCAAACATGTCCACGCCCCGTTCAACCCCTTCAAACAGGTAGTCCGGGGTTCCCACTCCCATGAGATACCTTGCCTTTTCCGCTGGGAGATAGTCCACGCAATCGTCCAAAATATCCAGCATAAGTTCCTTTGGTTCTCCCACGGAAAGCCCGCCGATGGCGTATCCCGGAAGCTCCAGATCCACGATTTCCTCCGCGCTCTGTCTGCGAAGGTCTTTGTACATTCCCCCCTGCATGATTCCGAAAAGGGACTGTCTTTCCCAATCTTTATGATACTCTTTGCAACGTTTGAGCCATCTCGTGGTGCGTTCGAGAGAATTTTTTACATATCTTCTGTCAGCAGGATAGGGCGCACATTCGTCGAAAGCCATCATAATGTCGGAGCCCAGCGCGTTTTGGATTTCGATGGATTTTTCCGGGGAAATCATATGCGCCGAACCGTCGATGTGAGAGCGAAATTTGACGCCCTCTTCGGTTATTTTGCGGAGTTTTCCCAAAGAAAACACCTGAAACCCGCCGCTGTCCGTAAGGATCGCCCGATCCCAATTCATGAATTTATGCAAGCCTCCCGCTTCCTTTACGATTTCGTGTCCGGGTCTCAGATAAAGGTGGTAAGTGTTGGAAAGAATTATTTCCGCCCCCATTTCCTTTACCTGCTCCGGTCTCATGGCTTTTACCGTCGCCTGGGTTCCCACCGGCATAAAAACCGGCGTCTGTATGTCCCCGTGGGGGGTATGAAGGACTCCCCGTCTGGCGCGGGTCCTGGAATCTGTTTTTATCAAGTCATAGGTTACTGCGTGTTTCATTTGAAAACTCCCTTTTTTTAAATTTATCGAAATATTTTCGAAATATTTACCGAGAAAAAACAAAAAACAGTGGATTTTTATTTTAACCTGTAGTATAATATCTTCGTTATCGGTTTTTATGCTACCGTGGCTCAGTCGGTAGAGCAGCTGATTCGTAATCAGCAGGTCGCCGGTTCGAATCCGGCCGGTAGCTCCACACATAAAGGCTCTATAATAAAACGCTTCATTTCTCGTCAGAGTTTGAGGCGTTTTATTTTTCGTCTTCTCCCCTGCCGCATACATATTCGCAATAGAGGTTTATCGGGCAGCTGTCGCACTTGGGCTTCCTGGCCTCGCAGCACCGTCTGCCGTGGAAGATCAGGCTGTGATGGGTTTTCGTCCACCTTTCTTCCGGAATTCTCTCCATCAGGGCAAGCTCCGTTTTCAGCGGATCCTTGGCGTTTACAAGCCCGATTCTGTTTGCGACCCGAAAGACATGGGTATCAACGGCAATCCGCTGATGTCCGAAGCCTACGGACAGGACCACGTTTGCGGTCTTTCGCCCCACTCCCGGCAAGCTCACCAGCGCCTCGTAATCATCAGGTACCTCGCCGCCGAAATCCTCACACAGTTTTTTTGCCATGGCGACGATATTTTTCGCCTTGGTGCGGTACATTCCGATTCGTTTTATGTATTCCTCCACCTCCGCCGGATCAGCTTCCGCAAGAGATTTTGCGTCGGGATAGCTTTCAAAAAGCGCCGGAGTCACCTGATTTACGGATTTATCCGTGGTCTGGGCGGAAAGCGCCACCGCGACGATGAGCTGGTATATATTTTTGTGTTCCAAAGCGCACTCTGCGTCCGGATAGGCTTTTTCCAAGGCGTCCAGCACCTTGGATATGTCTTCTTGTCTGATCATTTTTCGTTCCGTTTCCTTGTATGTTTTCTTTCGTATATATGTGTAGGTACTCCGTATAGATTTTCTCCGTCTCCTTGACTTTGCCCTCTCGAAATGATAAAATTGTATACAATTTCAACAAGGAGATGCACAAATGTTAAGTCCGGATTTTATCAATAACGAATACGAAGATACCAAAACCCCCGCGCAAAAGGTCTGCGAGTCAATCGCCGTCGATATTCTCACCGGAGTAATTCCCGACGGAATGCAAATCGTCGAGCAAAAGCTCTGTGAAAAGTACAATATGAGCCGCACCCCTGTCAGGGAAATTATGCGCGACCTGCAAGGCATCGGGCTCGTCAAACTCATTCCGAATCGGGGCGGCTTTGTATGCAGCCTGTCCCAGCGAGACGTAAACGACCTCTTCTATATGAAAAGCCTCCTCTATCCTCAGTGCGTAAAATGGGCGATCGAGCGCATTACGGAGGAGGAATTTGCAGTGCTTGAAGAGGCTTTTGCCTTCATCAGTTTTTACGCCGCCACCGACGATTTGGAAAAATTTCTTCGGGTAATCCGGGGTTTCAACGCCATAATTTACAATGCTTCCCACGACAGCGAACTGGAACGCACCCTCCTGCGCTACGATTTTATCACTCGAAACGCCAATATGGAAGTCCGTTTTGCGCCGACTTACATGGAAGAAGCCCTGGAAGAATTCAGCGCGATTTTTGAGGCTTTTCGGCTCAGAGACCCCGATAGGGGCGAGGAAGCGGCGCAGATTGCCGCTTACAAATCCATGGCACGGAGAAAATGAGCCGGTGGTCTGCCCGGCGCAGTTTGCGGCGGCAAATCTTGCCGCCGTTTCTTTGCATCTTTTGCGGTTTTTACGATACCCTTACAGCACACCCAGATGTTCCAACAGGATTTTCAACCCGATGAGAATCAGGATAATTCCCCCCGCAAGGCTTGCCTTATCCTCGTATTTATTTCCGAATTTATGTCCGATGAAAACTCCCGCCGCCGATATCACAAAGGTGGTGCAGCCGATGATGGTAATCGCTGAGGTTATATTTACCTGTAAAAAGGCGAAGGAAATTCCCACCGCCAGAGCGTCTATGCTGGTGGCAATCGCCAGCATAAAAAGCTCCTTGATATCCAGCGCAGCCTCTCCCGACCCTTCGGTTGTTTCCTCTTCTCCGCCTTTCAAAACATCCCAGATCATCTTTCCGCCGATGAAAGCCAGTAAAATAAAGGCGATCCAGTGGTCAAAGCTGGTTATGTAGGATTCAAACTGTTTACCCAGCAGCCATCCGATAAAGGGCATCAGCGCCTGAAAGCCTCCGAAAAACAAGGCAATTATCAGGGTCTGAATTTTGTCCAGCTTTCTCATATTCAGTCCCTTGCAGATCGAAACCGCAAAGGCATCCATGGAAAGCCCTACGCCAATCATAAAAATTTCAAAAAAACTCATAGTATCTTCCTTCTTTTGTTTAGAATCTGCGGGATATAGCCCTCGACCCGTTACGGGCGAAAAAAATATCCCTCTCGTCGTGTAGAGGGATATTTTATCATATTATGCGTTAAAAATCAAGTTTTCTCCGTCGCTGTCCACGGAAACCTTTCCGCCGTCCACAAGTTCGCCGCGAATAATCATTCCGGCAAGCTCGTTTTCCACGTGCTTTTGCAAGTAACGCTTTATCGGTCTTGCGCCGTACTGCGGATCATAGGCTTCTTTTGCGATGAAGTCCTTCGCCGCCTCGGTCATTTCCAGAGTCATCTCTCTGTCCGCCAGCCTGTGGGCAATGGCCGCAAATGCAAGGTCGATTATCTCCTTAATCTGGGTCAGGGTAAGGGCGCTGAAGACGATGATGTCGTCCACACGGTTCAAGAACTCCGGTCTGAAATAGTTCTTCAATTCGCCGGTTACCTTTTCCTTGACCTCATCAGGAATGTTGCCCTCCTGATTCATGTGCTCGATCAGCTCGCTGCTGCCGATATTCGACGTCATGATGATGATCGTGTTCTTGAAGTCAACGGTTCTTCCCTGGTTGTCCGTCAGCCGTCCGTCGTCAAGGAGCTGAAGCAAGATGTTGAAAACGTCCGGATGGGCTTTTTCGATTTCATCGAACAAGACTACGCTGTAAGGTTTTCTTCTTACAGCCTCGGTAAGCTGACCTCCCTCATCATAGCCCACATATCCCGGAGGCGCTCCCACAAGTCTTGAAACGGAGTGCTTTTCCATGTACTCGGACATATCTATACGGATCATGTTCCTTTCGGTATCAAACAGGGACTCGGAAAGGGCTTTCGCAAGCTCCGTCTTACCTACGCCGGTAGGCCCCAGGAAGATGAAGGAACCGATAGGTCTGTTTTCATCTTTGAGTCCGGCTCTCGCTCTCAGAATCGCTTCAGATACCGCCGTAACCGCTTCGTCCTGACCGATTACCCTCTTGTGAAGGATTTCCGGCAGCTTCAGCAGCTTTTCTCTTTCGGTTTCCACCAGCTTGCTTACCGGAATGCCCGTCCAGGAAGAAATAACCTCCGCGATTTCTTCTTCGTTTACCTCTTCCTTCAGCAACCTCGTCTCGCCGTTATCCACATTTTCTGCCTTTTGCTTTTCCTCTTCCAGTTTCTTTTCCAGCTCAGGCAGGGTGCCGTATTTAAGCTGCGCAAGCTTTTCCAAATCGTAGCTTCTCTCGGCTTCTTCCATCTGGCGCTTTACTTCTTCTATCTGCTGCTTTGTTCCCTTTACCTCGGAAATCGCTTTCTTTTCGTTTTCCCACTGGGCTCTCATGCTTGCGTCCTCTTCTTTGAGGGCTGCAAGCTCCTTTTCCAGGGTCGCAAGTCTTGCTGCGGAAGCCTTGTCGGTTTCCTTACCCAGCGCCTGTTTTTCAATTTCCAGCTGCATGATCTTTCTGGAAATTTCGTCCAGCTCGGACGGCATACTGTCGATTTCGGTTCTGATTCTTGCCGCCGCTTCGTCCATAAGGTCGATGGCCTTATCCGGCAGGAACCGGTCGCTGATATACCTATCGGAAAGGGTTGCACAGGCGATCAAGGCCCCGTCGGTAATCCTTACGCCGTGGTGAATCTCGAAACGCTCTTTCAAGCCTCTGAGGATTGAGATTGTATCCTCTACCGACGGCTGGTCTACCAAGACCTTCTGGAATCTACGTTCCAGCGCCGCGTCCTTTTCGATGTATTTACGGTATTCGTCCAAGGTTGTGGCGCCGATGCAGTGCAGCTCGCCTCTTGCCAGTTTCGGTTTCAGGAGGTTGCCTGCGTCCATGGAACCCTCGGTTCTGCCCGCTCCGACGATGTTATGGATTTCGTCGATGAACAGAATGATTCTGCCCTCGGATTTTTCTACCTCGTTAAGAACCGCCTTCAGTCTTTCCTCAAACTCACCTCTGAATTTGGCACCTGCGATCAGCGCCCCCATATCCAAGGCGAAAATCGTCTTATCCTTCAGCCCCTCCGGCACATCGCCGTTCAGGATTCGCTGAGCAAGCCCCTCGACTACCGCGGTTTTACCTACCCCCGGTTCACCGATGAGCACCGGGTTATTCTTTGTACGTCTGGACAAAATCTGAACCGCGTGTCTGATTTCCGCATCTCTTCCGATTACCGGGTCAAGCTTGCCCTCCCGGGCCATTTCCACCAGATCCCGGCCGTATTTATTCAGCGCGTCATAATTGTCCTCAGGGTTCTGACTGGTAACCCTCTGGTTTCCTCTGACCTTGGAAAGAGCTTCGAGGAATTTGTTCTTGGTAATGCCGTATTTTGCAAAAATTTTCGCGCTTGGTGTGCCCTTTTCTTCCAGTAAAGCGATGTAAATGTGTTCTACGCTTACATACTCGTCCTTAAATTCTTCGGCAACCTTTTCCGCCCGCATAAGGAGCTGGGAAAGCCGCCGGGAAGAATACATATTGTCTGCCGCTCCGGAAACCTTCGGGAGTTTTTCCAGCTGTTCCTCCACGTCTGCAATCACCGCTGTCGGGTCAAGGCTCATGTATTTGAGAAGCTTCGGGATCAGCCCGTCTTTTTGCATGAGGAGCGCCATGTGCAGATGTTCCCCGTCCAGCATCTGGTGTCCCTCGGAAATTGCGATATTTTGGCAGTCCATGATGGCCTGCTGTGCATTTTGTGTATATTTTTCAATGTTCATATCATCACCCCTATTCATTAACATAAACATTTTATGTGCAAACTGTCGGCATAACGGCTTCGGTGTCTGTCATGCCCTCACAATCTTTCATATACCCTATTCTGCCACAAGATAAACAAAAAATTTAGCACTCTTTTGCTTAGAGTGCTAACATTCCGTTTATTTTTCATTTTTTCGCGTTTCTCTATGTAAATTTCAACCGATTTCAACGCTCTGCGGTCTCGCCCTTACAACAAAATCTTTGCGAAGAAGCTGACTCCCGGAGTGATGAACAGCGCCGGAACATTGAAAACGATTGCAATCAGCAGGATATAATATCCGTAATGATATACGGTATACCACCAGTCGTAACGGTCAAGGTTGAAAATCTGTGTAAGCACGCCGAAGCCGTCCAGGGGCGGTATCGGAATCAGGTTGAATATCATCAGCACCAGATTGATATAGACCACATAAAACAGCATTTCGTAAATGATCGACCCTACTTCACTATAGGCAAAGGACGTCGCCGCCAGCCCTTTGAGGGCAAAGGAAATAACCACCGCAACCGCAAGGTTCGCCGCAACCCCGGCAAGCCCTACGATAAGCTCTCCCGCCCTGCGATTCTTGTAATAATCCGGATTGATCTGCACGGGAACGCCCCAGCCGAAGCCGATAAAAAGCAAGGCGATAAACCCGATGGGGTCGATGTGGTGCATAGGATTCAGGCTCAATCTTCCCTGATATTTCGGGGTTGGATCCCCAAGCTTATAGGACGCAAAAGCGTGAGCTGCCTCGTGAAAGGACAGTCCTATGATGATTCCCGGAAGCAGCATAAGCTTCATATATACCCATTCCCAGATCGACACGCTGCTTCTCATCACAGACTCCACAA
>CAVHEY010000065.1:5247-8411 GCA_963635155.1 Bacteroides stercoris | reverse complement strand
AAATCTCTTGAATTTGCCCGGCGGGCAGTCTATAATTAGCTTGTCCGTAAGACGCTATCCCAAAGCGCAAAGGACAAAAGGAGATGTAAGTAAAATGTACAAGGAAGCGTTAAGACCGGTTTGGGCGGAAATCAACCTCTCAAACCTGGATTACAACATTAAACAGATTAAGAATAAAATCGGCGAAAGAGAAATGATCGGCGTCATCAAAGCCGACGCCTACGGTCACGGCAGCGTAAAGGTTGCCGAGGTTCTCAGGGCAAACGGCTGCAAAACCTTTGCAATCGCAACCCTGCAAGAAGCCGTAACCCTGCGGGAAGCCGGCGCAAAGGAAGAAATCATCATGCTGGGACTGACTCCGGATATGTACGCAGACACCGTCGTAAAATACGACATCACTCCCGTTGTTTGCAGCAGCGAAAATGCGGCGGCATTCGCGGCGGAAGCCAAGAAAGCAGGAAAAACGGTACACGCGCTCATCGCAGTGGACACCGGAATGGGCAGAATCGGCTACCTTGCAGACGACATTGACGCTGCTGTAGCGGACGTCAAGAAAATCGCCGCTCTGGAAAATTTCAAAATCAAAGGAATGTTCTCGCATATGTCCACCGCAGACGCCTTTGACAAAACCTATTCCCATCAGCAGGAAGCAAAATTCAACAAGTTCTATGAGGCGCTCACCGCGGCAGGCATCGAGATTCCTTTCAGAACCCTTGCAAACAGCGCTTCCATCATGGAGCTTCCCACCGTGCATTTCGACGCTTGCCGTCCGGGAATTATCCTCTACGGCTGCTATCCGTCGGACGAGGTAGATGTAAAGGAGCTTTCCATCAAGCCGGTTATGTCTGTCAAGGCGAATATCGTTCACCTGAAAGACGTTCCCGAGAACTTTTCCGTTGGCTATGGTCGTAAATTTATCTCCAAGAGACCCAGCAAGATTGCCACAATCGCTCTGGGATATGCGGACGGCTATCCTCGTCCTTACTCTCCTAACGCGAAGGTCATCGTTAACGGCGTAATCGCCCCGATTGCAGGCAATATCTGCATGGATCAGTGCATGATCGACGTTACCGATGTTCCTGATGTAAAGCTGGGCGATGAAGTTATCGTCATGGGTACGGACGGCACGAATACCATTCTCGCTGACGACATCGCGAAGGCAACCGGCACCATCAACTACGAAATCACCTGTGCTTTCGGGCAGAGACTTCCGAAAGTATATGTAAAATAGAACCGTTATCACGAAACCCTCGGCAAATACATCGACGAGGGTTTTTTCGTGCAAATTTTCGTCAACTTCATCGTGATAAGCGGGGCAAGATTCACTTTGTTTTTTCGAGTTAGCCTATGCTAACTGAAACCGCTTATTTCCAACGGTTCCCTTCGTTTTTTTGCAAGAACATTCGACAAAATGATTGACTTTGTATACAAGAAAGAGTACCATTATATATGTATGGCACGTTGATTTTTTAACGATTGACGCGTCAGTCTTACAAAAGACTCAAGATGTAATAGTAAACTTGAAAAAAGGAGGCAAAAACTTATGAAAACCAATGTCTCCCCTGCTAAGGGGGAAAACAATTTGGTCGCTTATGTGGCTTGCGCCGGCGCTGCTGCCGGAAAAGCCAGAGCCGCTGAATTTGAATCCTGCGCAGCTTTAGTCGAAGCAGGCTTTAAGCGCGGCGAATGCAAGAGCGGCTGCTGTGGTATCGGTGATTGTATCAAGGTTTGCAAGCAAAACGCAATGAAGCTCGAAAACGGCAAAATCGTAATCGACGCCGAAAAGTGCGACGGATGCGGCGACTGTGCCGCTGAGGGAGTTTGCCCGCAGCACCTTATTCACATGATTCCTAAGGACGCCACAAACTTCATTCCTTGCTCCTCAACGGAAGAAGATGACGAACTTGTCAGAAAGACCTGCGGCTTCGGCTGTATCGCTTGCGGCGAGTGCGAAAGAGCTTGCCCTGAGGGTGCGGTTCGCGTTGTGGACAACCACGCGGTTATCGACTATGATAAGTGCGTAGGCTGCGTCGCTTGTATGGTTAAATGCAGAAAGAAAATCATTGTGGATACGCTCCACGACCTGACAGCGCTGAAGTCAAACGTTGCTTTCGTAAAATGCGCAGGCGACGGCAGAACTTCCGCGAAGCTCAAGGAAATGGGAATCCAGACCTGTCAGGAAGCCGCAAAGCAGGACCTCAAGGCTCTCGGACTTTGCGCAACAGGCTGTCTCGGACAGGGCGCTTGTACGGCAGTTTGCCGCTACGAGGCTGTAACGGTTGTTAACGGCGTTGCTTATGTTGACCCTGACAAATGCGTAGGCTGCAAGGATTGTACATACGCTTGCCCTCAGAATTTAATCACCATCGTTCCTTACAAGGGACAGAAGATGGTGGCTTGCTCCTCTGAGGACGACTGCGAAACAAAGGCAAAGGTTTGCAGCACAGGCTGTCTGTTCTGCGAAGACTGCAAATCCAACTGCCCGAACCTGGCAATTTACGCCGACGGCACTCACACGGTTATCGATCCGGAAATCTGTGAGGACTGCCATGTATGTCAATATGTATGCCCTAGAAATGTAATCAAGGAAATGGAAGTTCCGGAATACATTTTCATGCAGCGTGAAGCTCTGGGCATCAAGGAAGGAGAATAAACATGAGAAAATTAAAAACTATGGACGGAAACGCCGCTGCTGCTCATGTTGCTTATGCGTTCTCTGAGGTTGCTGCAATTTACCCGATTACACCATCCTCACCTATGGCAGAAAACATGGACGAATGGGTTTCCCAGGACAGAACCAATATCTTTGGTGAAAAAGTTAAAATCGTAGAAATGCAGTCCGAAGCAGGTGCGGCAGGTGCGGTTCACGGCGCAATCGCTGCCGGTGCTCTGACCTCCACATTCACGGCTTCCCAGGGCTTGCTTCTTATGATTCCAAATATGTATAAATTAGCCGGCGAACAGACTCCGACGGTATTCCATGTTGCGGCTCGCTGCGTTGCTACCCACGCCCTGAACATCTTCGGCGATCACTCCGATGTTATGGGCTGCCGCCAGACCGGTTTTGCGATGCTGGCATCAAACTCCGTACAGCAGGCCATGGACCTTGCCGCAGTTGCGCATCTTTCGGCAATCGGCGGACATCTTCCGATGCTCCACTTCTT
>CAVHEY010000065.1:0-4856 GCA_963635155.1 Bacteroides stercoris | reverse complement strand
GTTCACCTTTACAGACCTTGGTCCAACAAATACCTCTTCAAGGTTATGCCAAAGACCGTTAAGAAAATCGCGGTTCTCGACAGAACAAAAGAACCCGGCGGACTGGGCGAGCCTCTGTTCCTGGACATGGTTGCTGCTGTCAGAGGCACGGAATTTGAAGATTGCCTGATCTGCGGCGGCAGATACGGTCTGGGTTCCAAGGACGTACAGCCGGGAGATGTTCTTGCGGCATACGAAAACCTTTGGTCAGACCAGCCTAAGAAAGAATTTACCCTTTCCATCTTCGACGATGTTACAAACCTTTCCATTCACGGTTCCGAAAATCCGGACGTTGCTCCTAAGGGCACAAAGGCTTGTAAATTCTGGGGTCTTGGTGCTGACGGTACCGTTGGTGCAAACAAGAACTCCGTTAAGATCATCGGCGACCACACGGACAAGAAAGCGCAGGCTTACTTCCAGTATGACTCCAAAAAATCCGGCGGCGTAACGATTTCTCACCTGAGATTCGGCGACGAGCCAATCAAGTCCACCTACTATGTAAAGCAGGCTGACTTCGTTGCTTGCCACAACTCCGCTTACCTTTATAAATATGAGATGGTTCAGGACGTTAAACCGGGCGGATTCTTCCTGCTCAACTGCGTATGGAACGACGAAGAACTGGAAGAGCATCTTCCGGGACAGGTTAAGAGATACATCGCCCAAAACAATGTTCAGTTCTACACCTGCGACGCCGTTTCCCTCGCAAAGGAAATCGGTCTTGGCGCAAGAAGAACCAACTCCATCCTTCAGGCTGCATTCTTCAAGCTGGCAAACATCATTCCGATCGATGAAGCGGTTGGCTACATGAAAGATGCCATCAAGAAGACCTACGGCAGAAAAGGCCAGAACATCGTAGACATGAACTGCGCCGCAGTAGACGCGGGTATCGCTCATGTTCACAAGGTTGAAGTTCCGGAAAGCTGGAAGACCGTAGCAGACGATGCTCCGGCTCCTGCACTGGTAGGTCGGGATCAGCTTCACACCGAGTTCCTCAACGACATTCTGGTTCCTACCGGAAACCTTACGGCAGACAACGTTCCTGTATCCAAGTTCTTATCCACAGCAAACGGCATGATGCCTGCAGGTACCGCTGCCTTCGAAAAGCGTGGTATCGCCGCAGATCTTCCGCACTGGAACATGAAGAACTGTATGCAGTGTAACTGGTGTTCCTACGTTTGTCCGCACGGCGTTGTAAGACCGTTCGTGCTTACAGAAGCCGAGGCAGAGGGCGTAGCTGATACCACTGCAATGAAGGGCGCAAAGGAATACAAGTTCACCCTTGGATTCTCCCTCATGGACTGCACGGGCTGCGGCTCCTGCGCAGAGGTTTGCCCTGCAAGAAACAAAGCCATCACCATGGCAGCGGCAGAGGACGAATTTATGCATGCGCAGCAGGCGAAATTCGATCACTTATACAAGGACATCGACGACAAGGAAGTTCCGTTCAAGGACGACACCGTCAAGGGTTCCCAGTTCAAGACTCCGCTTATGGAATTCTCCGGCGCTTGCCCGGGATGCGGCGAATCTCCGTATGCGAAGCTGATCACCCAGCTCTTCGGCGACAGAATGTTCATCGCCAACGCAACAGGCTGCTCCTCCATTTGGGGCGCATCGGCACCGTCCACTCCGTACACGGTAAACAAGGCGGGCAAGGGTCCTGCTTGGGCTAACTCCCTGTTCGAAGACAATGCCGAGTTCGGTTTCGGTATGGCAACTTCCATGAACGCAAGAAGAAACGAGCTGAAATCCGCAGCGGAAAGACTTTACGATGTCATCGGCATTCCTGCAAAGGCTTGGGTTGCTTCCATGAACGATGCAAAACAGGCAGAAGTTACAGGAAACATCCTCCTTGCAGAGGCGGAAAAGATTGCGGACAAGAATGCAGACGCAAAATATGTCGTTGATAACAAGGATATGCTCATCAAGCCTTCCATGTGGATCTTCGGCGGCGACGGCTGGGCTTATGACATCGGCTACGGCGGCGTAGACCACGTTCTTGCTTCCGGAGAAAATGTAAATATCATGGTATTTGATACAGAAGTTTACTCCAACACCGGCGGTCAGGCTTCCAAGTCGACTCCTGTGGGCGCAGTTGCAAAATTCGCTGCTTCCGGTAAATCCGTGAAGAAGAAAGACCTTGCACAGATCGCTATGGCTTACGGCTATGTATATGTAGCTCAGATCGCTATGGGCGCAAACCCTGAGCAGACTCTGAAGGCTCTCCGCGAAGCCGAGGCTTATGACGGTCCGTCCCTCATCATCGCCTACGCGCCTTGTATCAACCACGGCATCAAAGCCGGCATGAACAAGTCCATGTTAGAAATGAAGAAGGCAGTACGCTCCGGTTACTGGGATCTGCTCAGATACAATCCTGCTCTTGCGGCAGAGGGCAAGAACCCGCTTTCCGTAGACAGCGCGGCTCCGACCGAAAGCTACAAAGACTTCATCATGGGCGAAGTTCGTTACAATTCCCTTGAGCTTAAGTTCCCTGAAAGAGCAGAACAGCTCTTCGAAGAGGGTGAAGAAATAGCTCTGGACAGATACAAGACTCTCAAACACCGTCAGGACAGCTTTGAGAAATAGAAAGGAGGATGATTTACATGAAAAGGTTTGAAGTAACTTATAAAAGAAGACTTAACGACAACATGGTTTGGCTAAAAATTTATGCGCCGCTGGTTGCTCGTAAAGCAAAACCCGGTCAGTTCATCATTCTTCGTACTGACGAACTCGGCGAAAGAATCCCGCTTACCATGGCAGGACATAACGAAAAAGACGGAACCATCGATTTGATTTACGCGGCGGTGGGCAGAACCACCATGCTCATGGATCAGCTGGAAGTAGGCGACTGCTTTGCTGACATCGTAGGCCCTCTCGGAAAGCCGACCCACATGGACGGACTGAAGTCGGTCTGCGTCGTAGGCGGCGGTACGGGTAACGCTCTGGCTTACCCTCTTGCTTCCGGAATGCACGACCACGGCGTAAGAACTACCATGATCGAAGGTTTCAAGAATAAAGATCTGGTTATTTTGGAAGACGAATTCAGAGAAAGCGTTGACGAGCTTTACGTTGTAACCGACGACGGTTCCTACGGCGAAAAGGCATTCACCACGCAAAAGCTGGAGGAGCTCATTCAAAAGGGCGAAAAATTTGACGAAATCGTTGCGGTTGGACCTCCAATCATGATGAAACTCGTTTGTGAGATCGCCGCGAAGTACAATATCCCATCCGTTGCTTCCCTTACCGCTTATATGATCGACGGTACCGGAATGTGCGGCGGATGCAGATGCATGATCGGCGGCGAAGACAAATTCGTATGCGTAGACGGACCTGAATTTGACGGTTCCCTGGTAGACTGGGACGACCTTCTGAAGAGATCGAACTACTACAAAGAGCAGGAAGCCGAAGACAGAGCTCACGTTTGCAGATTAACAGGAGGTGTTCGTTACCATGATTAATTTAGTAAACAAGCAAAATGCTATGCCTGAACAGGCTCCTGACATAAGAAACAAAAACTTCTTGGAAGTATGTACAGGTTATACAGAAGATATGGCCATCAGAGAGGCTATGCGCTGCCTCAGATGCCGTAAGAAACCTTGTGTTTCCGGTTGTCCGGTAAACATCAAGATTCCTGATTTCATCGCAAAGGTTGCAGAGGGCGACTTCGAAGCGGCTTACGAAATCATTACGCAGGACAGCTCCCTTCCTGCGATCTGCGGTCGTGTATGCCCGCAGGAAAACCAGTGTCAGGGACAGTGCGTACAGTGCGGCAAGGGCGAATCCGTTGCCATCGGCCGTCTTGAAAGATTCGTAGCAGACTGGCACGCAGCAAACTTCGGCGACGAAGAAATCGCTCCGGTAAAGGGCAACGGTCACAGGGTTGCCATCATCGGTGCAGGTCCTGCGGGACTTGCCTGCGCAGGAGACCTTATCAACAAGGGCTACGAGGTAACGGTTTACGAAGCGCTTCACAAGACCGGCGGCGTACTGGTTTACGGTATCCCGCAGTTCCGTCTTCCGAAGGAAATCGTAGCCGCAGAGGTTGCAAAGCTGGAAGCAAAGGGCGTTAAATTCGTTACGGACGCTGTGGTAGGTCGCGCAATCACCGTTGACGAACTGATGAAAGAAGAAGGCTACGAGTCCGTATTCATCGGAACCGGCGCAGGACTTCCTTCGTTTATGCATATTCCGGGCGAAAACCTCATCGGCGTTTGCTCCGCAAACGAATACTTAACCCGTATCAACCTGATGAAGGCTTACCTTCCGGAATACGACACCCCTATCATGCACGCAGACAAGATCGCCATCGTAGGCGGCGGCAATGTTGCTATGGACGCTGCCCGCTGTGCAAAGAGAATGGGCGCAAGCGAAGTATATATCATCTATCGTCGTAGTATGGACGAGCTTCCTGCTAGAGCGGAAGAAGTACACCACGCTATGGAAGAGGGTATCATCTTCAAGCTTCTGAACAACCCGGTTCAGATCCTCGGCGACGAAAAGGGCAATGTAAGAGCCATCGAATGTGTTGAGATGGAGCTTGGCGAACCGGATGCTTCCGGAAGAAGAAAGCCGATCGCAAAAGAGGGTTCAAACTTCGAAATTCCTGTTGATATGGTTATCATGTCCATCGGAACCAAGCTCAACACGCTTATCCTGGACACCACCGAAAAGCTGGAAGCTAACCAGAAGGGCGGAATCGGAACCGATGAAGCTGCTGCAACCAACCGCGAGGGTATCTTCGCAGGGGGCGACGCCGTAACAGGCGCAGCGACGGTAATCAAGGCTATGGGCGCAGGTAAGACTGCTGCCGCAAGCATCGA
>CAVHEY010000064.1:0-8654 GCA_963635155.1 Bacteroides stercoris | reverse complement strand
AGGCAAGGAGGTCGAGTTATATGTTGCGTAGAGACCGAATCATAATCCAAAAGGTATTATCTGAAATAAATATAGCCTTTGAGTTGATGGGCGAAGCTGATATGGAGCAATTTCTTAAAGATGAAAAGCTAAAGCGAGCAATCAGCATGACTGTAATCAATATAGGCGAGCTTGTAAAAAATATCAGCGACCAAGCAAGGAAAGAATATTCTCATATACCGTGGAAAGAAATTGCCGGTATAAGAGATATTACTGCGCACCGTTATCAAACGCTGAGAATGGAAGACGTGTTTCAGACAGTGAAATCTGACTTCCCTGAAATTGAAAATCAGCTAAAATTGATTCTTATAGAAGACGAATAAAGTGAAAAAAGAGACATCGCGGGCGCTGGTGTCTTTTTTATTTCTCTACAAAGCGATATTATATCGGAAGGCAAATCAGCTTGCCCCGAGCCTTGCGAGGAGGCTTGCAGCTTGCTCACGAAGGGAGCAAAAGCTTTGGCTACTGAATTGCACTGTTTGAGTGTGAAACCGGATTGCATCGTCGCACGAGTTTGCAATTCAGTCCAAAAATTGCGAGGGAGTGAATTGCAAGTCGCAGCCCACGAGTGTTCGCTCATGGGCAAGCTGCATTTTGCCTTCCATTTCGATTTCGCCCAAATTCCGCGGAATAAGCCGGTACAGCAGCAGGCGATGAGAACTTGGCTTGTGGGATAACTGTTTTTGTTTTTACGCACATTTAACGAAAGCGCGATTTCAGACTTAACATTGCCGTCGTATACTAAAATCACAAAAAGGAAAATATATTAAAACAGGCTTTTGAAAGAAAAGCCCGCGAATGGAGGAAAACAAAATGAAGAAAATTTTGACTTTGGCAATGTGCGCGATTATGGCGCTTACGGCATTCACCGGCTGCGGGAGCAGCGATTCCGGCGCAGCAATCACGGTAATTTCAAGAGAAGACGGCTCCGGCACCAGAGGCGCATTCACAGAACTTATGGGAATCATGGTTGACGATGTTGACAACACCACCACCTCCGCAGAAATTTCCCAGAGCACCTCGGTAGTTATGACCACCGTAGCAGGCAACAAGAACGCCATCGGATATGTTTCGCTGGGTTCCCTCAACGACAGCGTAAAGGCCGTAAAGGTTGACGGCGTGGAAGCAACGGTAGAGAATATAAAGGCAGGAAGCTACGCGGTTTCAAGACCTTTCATCGTAGTAACCAACGACAAGCTTACCGACCTCTCGAAGGATTTCATCAGCTTTATCCTCAGCAAGCAGGGACAGGATATCATTTCCGAGGAAGGCTACATCACCATCGACGATAACGCGGCGGAATATGAAACAAAGGACGGTCTGGAAGGCAAAATCGTTCTTGCAGGCTCCACTTCCGTATCCCCGGTAATGCAGAAGCTTGCAGACGCATACAAGGCAATCTACAGCGGCGTAACCCTTGAAATCCAGCAGACAGGCTCCGGCGCAGGAATCACAAGCGCAATCGAAGGCGCCTGCGACATCGGAATGAGTTCCAGAGAGCTTAAGGACGAAGAACTTGCAGAGGGCATCGAAGGAACCACCATCGCAATGGACGGTATCGCAGTAGTCGTTAACAACGAGAACACAGTAGAAGATCTTACCAGCGAGCAGATCAGACAAATCTTCACCGGCGAAGTAACCGATTGGTCTCAGGTACAATAAATATAAAAGGACGGTAAAAGCGATGAGAAAATATTCGGAAGCGATCATGAAAACGGTATTCATGCTTTCCGGGGCAGTCTCCGTGCTTGCCGTGCTGATGATTTGCTGGTTCCTGTTTTCCGAAGGACTTCCAACCATCGGAAAGATCGGCGTACTGAACTTCCTGACGGGTACGGTGTGGAAACCTCTCGAAAATCACTTCGGAATCTTGCCTATGATTGTGGGAAGCTGTTATGTAACAGCGGGAGCGATAATCATAGGCGTTCCTATCGGCTTGCTCTGCGCCATCTATATGGCAAAGTTCTGCCCAAAAAGGATATATAAGATTCTGAAGCCCTCCATCGAGCTTATGGCAGGCATTCCGTCGATCATATACGGATTTTTCGGGCTGATGGTAATCGTACCCATCGTTCAGGAACTTACAGGCACAAGCGGCAAAGGCATACTCACGGCTTCCATCATGCTGGGAATCATGATACTTCCTACGATCATCAGCGTTTCGGAAGCTTCCATAAGAGCCGTGCCGGAATCCTATTACGAGGGAGCGCTGGCACTGGGAGCCACCCACGAAAAGAGCGTGTTCTTCACCACGGTACCCGCCGCAAAATCGGGAATCATGGCGGGGATCATTCTTGGAATCGGCAGGGCCATCGGCGAAACCATGGCGGTGGTTATGGTAGCGGGCAACCAGCCGGTGATTCCGGACAGCATTACATCAGGGGTAAGAACCATGACCATAAACATCGTGCTGGAAATGGGCTACGCCGCAAAGGGAATGCACAGGGACGCGCTGATTGCAACAGCCGTAGTGCTTTTCGTGTTCATACTCTTTATCAACATATGCTTCTCACTTGTTAAGAGGGGGGACAAAAAATGAAGAAATATAAGAATCAGCCCCTTTCGCTGCTGCTTTTCCTGCTGGTAAATCTGGGAGCGATCATAACCGGGGCAGTGGTAATTTTCCTGATAGGATATATCTTGTATCACGGGCTGCCGAACCTGGCGCTGCCGGGAATCTTTTCCTGGGAATACAACGGGGAAAACCAGTCCATGACTCCGGCGATTATCAACACGCTGATTATGACGGCGCTGACCCTTTTGCTGGCGGTGCCGATCGGGGTATTTGCGGCGATCTATTTGGTTGAATATTCGAAAAAGGGCAGCAAGCTGGTGGCGGCAATCCGGCTTACGGCGGAAACCCTTTCCGGAATTCCCTCCATCGTCTACGGGCTTTTCGGGTTCATCGTATTCGTCATTACCCTGGGCTGGAGCTATACGCTGCTGGCAGGGGTTATCACCTTGGCAATCATGATTTTGCCGCTGATCATGCGAACCACAGAAGAGGCTCTCATGGCGGTGCCTGACACCTTCCGGGAAGGCAGCTTCGGACTGGGAGCAGGGAGACTGAGAACGGTGTTTCGGGTTGTGCTTCCCTCGGCGGTTCCGGGAATTGCGGCAGGTGTAATCCTTGCCACAGGAAGAATCATCGGAGAATCGGCGGCGCTGATCTTCACCTCCGGCACAAATCCGGTGGTGGCAACAAGCCTTTTCTCCTCGGCAAGCACCCTTTCGGTACATCTTTACGCCCTTCTGACCGAGGGACTCTACACGAATCAGGCTTACGCGGTGGCAGCGGTGCTTTTGTTCCTGGTAATCGGAATCAACGCCCTTTCCAGCGTCGCGGCGAAGAAGCTGGCGGCGAAATAAAGGCAGGGCGGAAAGGAAAATAGATATGGATAAAATGACAATACACAATATGGACTTGTATTACGGAAGCTTCCACGCCCTGAAAAACGTCAATCTCGATATTCCGGAGAAAAAAATCACCGCCTTTATCGGACCTTCGGGCTGCGGAAAATCCACCCTTCTGAAGTCCCTGAACCGAATGAACGATTTGGTGGAGGGCTGCAAAATCACCGGAGACATCAGGCTGGACGGCGAGGACATCTATAACGGCATGGACGTAAATTTACTGAGAAAAAGGGTGGGAATGGTGTTCCAGAAACCGAATCCTTTTCCCATGAGCATTTACGACAATATCGCCTACGGTCCGAGGACCCACGGCATAAGAAACAAGGCGCAGCTTGACGAAATCGTAGAAAGATCCCTGCGGGGCGCGGCTATCTGGGACGAAGTAAAGGATAGGCTGAGAAAAAGCGCTCTAGGGCTTTCGGGAGGTCAGCAGCAGAGACTTTGCATCGCAAGAGCCCTTGCGGTAGAGCCTGAGGTACTGCTGATGGACGAACCCACTTCCGCCCTTGACCCGATTTCCACATCGAGAATCGAGGATTTGGCGGAGGAGCTTTCGGAAAACTACACCATCATTATGGTAACCCACAATATGCAGCAGGCAAGCAGAATTTCCGACAAAACGGCATTTTTCCTTTTGGGAGAGGTGGTGGAATATAACGACACCAGACAGCTTTTCAGCTTGCCGCAGGATAAGAGAACGGAAGATTACATTACGGGGAGGTTCGGATGATATGAGAAACAGATTCGATCAGGAGCTGGAAAAGCTCAACGCGGAGCTTATCGAAATGGGGGCGCTTTGCGAGGAGTCCATGAACTACGCCATGCGGGCGCTGTTTGACAAGGAAACAAATTTGATTGCGCGGGCAGAGGAATCGGAAAAGACCACGGACCGCATGGAAAGAGAAATCGAGGACCTTTGCATGAGATTGCTCCTTCAGCAGCAGCCGGTGGCGAGAGATTTACGAATGATTTCCTCGGCTCTCAAGATGATCTCGGACATGGAGCGAATCGGGGATCAGGCGGAGGACATCGCGGAGATCGTAAAATACATGGCGGACAGGGAAATTCCAAACCCTCAGCATTTGAAAAACATGGCTTCCTACGCCACGACCATGCTTAGCGACAGCATAAACGCCTTCGTTGCGCGAGATGTGGAAAAGGCGCGAAAAGTCATCACAGACGACGACGCGGTTGACGATTTGTTTGCCAAGGTAAAGGAGGATCTCATCGACAGCATCGGGGCTTCCGGAAAAACAGGTCGGGAAGAAGGACAGTTTTTACTTGACATTTTGATGATAGCGAAATATATTGAAAGAGTAGGGGATCATGCAACGAATATTGCGGAGTGGGTAATCTACGGATTAACCGGTTCGCGCCCCGAGGAGACGAATTGATGATATATTTGCTGGAAGATGATGATAATATTCGCAATTTTGTGATTTATGCGCTTAGCAATTCAGGGCTGGAAACAAAGGGCTTTGATGCGCCAAGCGCTTTTTGGGCTGCTATGAAAAGTGAAAAGCCGGACATGGCGATTTTGGACATCATGCTGCCGGAGGAAGACGGAATCAGCGTGATGAAAAAGCTCCGGGCAAATGCCGAAACCCGGGAAATGCCCATTATGATGCTTACCGCAAAGAGTACGGAATACGACAAGGTTCTGGGGCTTGACGGCGGCGCCGACGACTATGTGACAAAGCCTTTCGGGACCATGGAGTTTATCGCCCGGGTAAAAGCTCTCATGCGCAGGGCGGCTCCTCCAAAGGACGCCGGGGAATACCATATCGGTCCTCTGTATTTGAATCCCGCGAAACACATTATCCGGGTGAATGGCGAGGACGTGGTGCTGACTCTCAAGGAGTTTCAGCTTCTGTGCTACCTTGCGGCGGGAAAAGGCAGCGTTATGACCCGGGACCAGATCCTGCAGGACATCTGGGGCTACGAATTCGACGGCGAAAACAGAACCGTAGACGTACATATCAGAACCCTCAGAACAAAGCTGGGGGAGGCGGGAAACCTCGTGGAAACGGTTCGGGGAATCGGCTACAGAATCGGAGGAGCAAGGTAGATGCGAAAAAAAATTTTCACAGGAATAGCGGTGGTTGCCATCGCGATCATGCTGGTAAGTACCGGACTTGTAACCGAAATCATTTACGACTATATGGGAGACAAGATCGACGAGCAGCTGGCGGACGAGGCGACGCTGGTGGAACGGGGCTGGCTTCTTGACGGGGAAAAATATCTCGAAACCCTTGAAAAAAACACAAACATCGGAAGCAGGATCACCCTGCTTTCTTCTTCGGGGGAGGTGCTTTACGACAGTGCGGCAGACACCCATAAGATGGAAAACCATATGGAGCGGTCGGAGGTAAAGGAGGCGCTGGAAAAAGGCGAGGGCTTCGCCACCCGAACCTCTTACACCCTTGCGCAGGATATGCGCTATTATGCGAAGAAAACCGGAGACGGCAATATTATTCGGGTTTCCGTCAGCCACGATTCCAGAATGCAGCTTCTGCTGGATACGGCAGGCTCTTTGATCTTTGCTTTGGCGGCTGTGCTGCTCTTGGGGCTGACGATTTCTTTCCGAATCGCAAAGGCTATTACAAAACCCATCAACGATATCAACCTTGACAATCCGGGAATCTCCGACGGCTACGACGAGCTGGCGCCTTTGCTGGCGAGAATCCGGGAGCAGAACAGCAGTATCCGCGGTCAGATGGAAAAGCTGAGAAAGAGCCGGGAGGAATTTAATATCATCACGGAAAATATGAGCGAGGGCATCGTCATCATCGACAAGGACGGGGAAATTCTCACCTATAACTCCGCAGCTCCTGCCATGCTCAGAGCCGCAGAAAAGGGTCAGGGGGCAAAGGCAGGTTCGGAAAAAATCGAAGGCTCGGTGCTGAAACTCAACCGGAGCGAGCCGTTCAGAAATGCGGTCAGCGGGGCGCTTGCGGGGAATCACGAGCATACCTATATCCGAAACGAAAGGGCGACCTACGAGATGATCGCCAGTCCCGTAAAGGATCGGGGGACGCTGAACGGAGCGATTTTGATTATCATGGACGCAACCCAGCGGGAACGGGGCGAAAGGCTGAGAAGAGAGTTTACCTCCAACGTTTCCCATGAACTAAAAACCCCTCTGACCTCCATTTACGGGATTTCCGACATGATGGCGTCGGGAATGGTAAAAGCCGAGGACGTTCAGGGCTTCGCCAAGACCATAAAAGAGGAATCCGCAAGGCTGATCAGCCTCATCGACGATATCATGAAGCTTTCACGGCTGGACGAAAAGGCGGGCGAAGAAACGGAGGAGACGGCAGACCTTTGGGAAATTGCCGCTCAAACGGTTCAGAGACTTGCGCCGAAAGCCGCGCAAAACGACATAAAGCTGGAACTGAAGGGCAGCGAGGCGACGGTCAAGGGTCCGGATTATATCGTTGACGAAATTGTCTATAACCTATGCGAGAATGGGATAAAATACAATAAGCCGGGAGGCAGCGTGACGGTCAGCGTTACCGAAGAAGCCGGAAAGTGCATTTTGACCGTGAGAGACACGGGAATCGGAATTCCGAAAGGAGAGGAAGAACGGGTCTTCGAGAGATTTTATCGGGTAGACAAGAGCCACTCGAAGAAAATCGGCGGCACGGGACTTGGACTTTCCATCGTAAAGCATGGGGTGGCGTTTCTTGGGGGCAACGTGTGGCTGGAAAGCGAGGAAGGCAAGGGCACCACGGTGACGGTAGTATTTCAGAAACAGGAGAAGAAATGATATAGAATGCAGCAGGGACAGACAAAATTAAAGCGGACGCTGAATGCAGGCTATGGCGGCGTGCAGGCGGCATATTGGATGTTTTACGGGGTTTCCAACAGCTTCGCCTCGGCGTTTTTGCTTCCGAGGGGGTATTCCAACACCGAAATAGGCATCATACTGGCGGCGGCGAATGTAATCGCGGTATTTTTGCAGCCGGCCATGGCAGATGTGGCAGACCGCTCTCGCAGGGTGTCTCTGCTGGGAATTACGCAGATTTGCACCATTTTGACCATGGCGCTGGAGGCGGCGCTGTTCATTACGGAGCGAAAGTCTGCGGCGCTTTATGTCATCTTCGTTATGATCGTCGCCTGGCAGACGGCGCTTCAGCCTTTGATCAATTCCCTTTGCTTCAAGCTGGAAGAAAGCGGGGTACATATCAATTTCGGTATGTGCAGAAGCTTCGGCTCTTTGGGTTACTCCCTCCTGTGCGCGGTTTTGGGCACGCTGGTGGAAAAATTCGGTTCCGGAGTCCTTCCCATAAGCGGTGAGGCGGTGCTTTTTGCGCTTCTCCTAGCCCTTTTGGTTGTGAAAAGCTCCTTTGACGGGGCAATGCGGGGAAATGGCGGTGCCGGCAGCGGGAACTATGGCGAAAGCAGAGAAGATCGGCAAAGGGGCGGCGAGAGCTGCGGCAGAGGAAGCTGCGGCAGCGAAAGCCGAAAACCGCAGATCGGCAGCGATCGGAAAAATGGCGAAAAACCGGAGAGAAGCTTGGGGGAAGAGCCTTGCGGTGAGACTTGCGCAGAATCATACGCAGAGCCTTGCATCGAATCTTGCGAGGAATTTTGCGAGGAGATCAATCTTTGGCGGTTTGTACGGGAGAACAAGCTTTTTCTTGTTTTGAACATAGGCGTCGTAGGAATTTACTTCAGCAACGCGGTCTTAAACAGCTTTATGTTGCAAATTGTCACGGACGTGGGCGGCAGCAATGAGCAGATGGGCAGAGTCCTGTCGCTGATGGCTTTTCTGGAAATTCCGGCGCTGTTTTTCTTCGATAGGATAAGGGCGAGGTTTTCCTGCGTAAACATACTCAAATTCGCGGCGATTTGCTTCGGGCTGAAGGTGGGGCTGATCTATCTGGCAAAATCCATGGGGCTGATCTATGGGGCGCATATCTTCCAAACTTTCGGTTTCGGGCTGTTCCTGCCGGCGATGGTGGCATTTACGGGAGAGGCGATGCGAAAGGGAGAAGCCGTTAAGGGACAGGCGCTTTTCTCAGCCATGAGCACGGTTTCCGCGACCATTGCCTCGATCTTCGGCGGAATTTTGCTGGACGTAAGCGGCGCAAAGTTCATGCTGCTGGTCTCCACCGGGATTACGGCGCTGGGGGCGGTTGTGATTATTCTCACGGCAGGGAAAATTCGCGCAAAATGAGCCTACGCAGGAGGAA
>CAVHEY010000063.1:0-8704 GCA_963635155.1 Bacteroides stercoris | reverse complement strand
CATCTCTGCCGCCCACACAAGCCCGCAGACCATGCACAGACACACCATCGCGCTAAAAATCTTCTTTTGGAAACTCTTTCGGAAATTCATCAATTTCGCTGCCCCCCCCCCATGGTATTTTTTTGCAATTTGCCTTCTGCCGAATAACCTATTGACAAAGGCGGGATTTTCATAATATTCTATACTTATAATACATCGTTCACTACTGAACGAATCAAGTATTTTTTATAAGTTTTTGCGTTTTTTATTATTTTCATATGAGGTGAAACGATGAATCATGACACAAAGAGACTGTTTCGGGTAGCGGAGGCGGCAACGGCCTGCGGCATTTCCCGAAGCACCATACTGAGAATGGAGGAAAGCGGGCTTCTGAGCCCCGCGTATACCGACCCGGTCAGCGGACGGAGATATTATGACAATCACAACATTTCGCGAATTATCGAGATCGAAAATCTGAAATATATGGGGCTTGGGGCGGAGGAAATCGCCCGTTACTTTGCCAGCGGCGGCGATGCGGAGGTTCTGCTGGCTCCTCTGGAGGAAAAGCTGTCTATCTTGCAGCGAAGCGTTGAGGAATTGCGGCTTCGCACAGGACGGCGGGGAAATTTGTATGCCGACATCATCGACCTGCCGGCATTCACCTGCTGCGTCAGCACCCACAGGGGTATGTCGATCCCGCAGAAATACACCGCCATGTACAATTTTTACGGCGAATGCGTGAAAAAGGGCTATACCCTAGGCAGGGAACCGCTGTTTTGCATCAGCGAAAGGACGGATTACCTGCGAGGGGAGATCAGCGAAGAGCCTTTTACCTTCCACGTTTGCGTTCCCATGGAAACGAAAAAAGCGCCCGGGGAAGCAGTTGTTTTTCCTGCTTGCAAAGCGCTTTCCGTGCTGTATCTCGGCAGCTACAAGGACGTAAATCTCATGTGGCTTGCTCTGGGCAAAGAGGTCAGAGAACGGAATCTTACCCCTACAGGCTACCCTCGGGTCATGGGTATCGTGGCTCCTTCCACCGGTCGGGAAATCGACCAGAACCTCTACTGCTCGCGGCTGGTTCTGCCAATCCGAGAGCGGGACTAACCCTGTCCGTGATAGCAAAGTCCCACCATGGTAATATCGTCAAACTGAGGAGCTTCCCCCACAAAGGCTTTCACATCTGCCTTGACTGCCCCAAGCAGCGCTTCGGGAGCAAGTTCTTTGTGCCTGTTGAGGGCGTCCGCCAGCCTTTCCTCGCCGTAGAGCCGGTTGTTTTTATCGGTGGCTTCGGTAACTCCGTCGGTGTAGAGGAAGATTGCGTCTCCGGGAGCCATTTCTACGGTGTTTGCGCGGTAGCGCAGTCCCTCCATTCCTGCCAGCACAAGACCGGAACGACCGCGGAGGTACTCGTATTCTCCCCCGGCTTTCTTCATCAGCGGCGGATTGTGTCCCGCATTGACATAGGTAAGATTTCCCGTTGAAATTTCAAGAACTCCCATCCACGCGGTTACGAACATTCCCTCGTCGTTTGACTCGCAGAGGAGATCGTTTACCTCGGTAAACACAAGCTCCGGCGAATCCCCACTCTGGGCGTGGTCTTTGATCAGGGTTTTGGCGATTACCATGAACAGCGCCGCGGGAACCCCTTTTCCGGATACGTCGGCGATTACCACGGCAAGATGGTCCTGATCCACCAGAAAGAAGTCGTAAAAATCTCCCCCGACTTCCTTTGCCGGATTCATAGACGCATAGATATCAAATTCCTTCTGTTCGGGAAAGGCAGGGAAAATCCGGGGAAGCATGGAGGTCTGGATCTGGGTGGCGACGTTGAGCTCCGACTCGATCTGCTGTTTGTCCATGCTGTCCTTTACCTGTCGTTCCAGCAGCTTTCGGGTGCGGTCCGCCAGGGTGGAGCATATGATTTCCAGACCGCAGAGAATCAGCGACCTGGGTATGATGTAGAATAAAATTACGCGGTGCAGGGTATCTCCGGTGACGATCCTTGCGCCCTCTGATTGCAGGGCTTTGAGGAGATTGCTGTCCCATTCGCCGAAGTAGGTTCCCATCAGGATAGATGCCGCCATACAGAGCACGGAAACTGCAAGAAGCCCCCAGGAAAAGCGTTTGGAATAGTAGTGGCAGCTGAGTACCACCGGAACCGCCCATGCCAATACAGAGTGGCTTGGCAGCGCGGCGGACAAAAGGGTGATTCCCATGATGCAGCAAAGCATGATATAGATTTTGAGCCTTTTTGAATCTTGGTTCACAAGCCGCAGCAACAAACTTGGTAGCATCAAAAATGTAATGCCGCCGATTCCGGCTACCGCCATAATGGTTTTCGGAACGATGAACACGCCCAGGGTGTTCATCAGCCAGATAAGCGCCACCACAGCCGCCAGCACCCGCATACAGCGGGCGGCGTAAAGATTGGCTTCTTTTTCGTTTTCCGCAAAGGCTACGGAATAGTCTTGTTTGTTCATTGAGGATTCCTCCGTTTATGTACACTCTCTCTATTATACCTGTCCACCCCTGAACGAATCAAGGTTTTCGCGAAATATTTTTGCAAGGAAAACCCCAAGGAAAAACCTCGACATGGGAAGCTTTCGCTCCCTGCCGAGGCTTTCGTAATTTTTATCTATTTTTTATCTTCTATCTTGCCTTGATGTACGCGGTGATAATGCGGATACATTCGTCTTGGGTCAGGTTGGAAGTATCCAAGGACAAGTCGTAATTTCTTACGTCCTGCCATTCCGTTCCCGTGTAGTGCTTGTGATATGCCGCCCGATTTGCGTCCGTCTTATCCC
This sequence comes from Bacteroides stercoris, assembly GCA_963635155.1. GTDB lineage: Bacteria > Bacillota > Clostridia > Peptostreptococcales > Anaerovoracaceae > CAG-238. Next base: position 5,921 of record CAVHEY010000063.1, on the reverse strand, counting down.
GGAGGGCTGCGGCTTCCGCCTTGTCGATGCCGTACCGCTTCATGAGCTTTTCAATACAGTAGTCCCGGTCTGCGTGAATGAATACCCGCACAAGGTCCTTTCTGTTTCTCAGAATGTACTGCCCGCATCTTCCGATGATGATGCAGGATTCGTCCTTTTCTGCCACTCGCTTGATGATTTCCGACTGGAAAGCGAACAGCTCTTCCTTCGTAAGGCGATCGGGCTGCGGTTGAGATACAAGAGCGCCCTTTGTGATTCCATGTTTTCGGAGGAATTTGTCTTCTATCTTTTCATCGGTAAGGTTGAACAACGCCTCGCTGATGCCGCTGTCTTCCGATGCCATACGAATCAACTCTTTGTCGTAATACCGAATGTTCAGCGCCTCGGCAAGCCTGTGGGCGATGCCTCTGCCGCCGCTTCCGTATTCCCGTGCGATCGTGATAATATATTTGTCCATATTCACCTCCTGATCCGCTACTCTCCCAAGTAGGCTTTTTTCACTGCTTCGTCGTTCATCAAATCCTTTGCGTCGCCGCTGAGAACGATTTTGCCGGTTTCCAGTACGTAGGCTCTGTCCGCAACTTCGAGCGCCTTTTTCGCGTTCTGCTCTACCAGCAAAACGGTGGTTCCCGACTTCTTGATTTCTTCGATGATCTTGAAGACCTCGCCTACGAAAAGAGGAGAAAGTCCCATGGACGGTTCGTCCATCAGGATAATCTTCGGGCTGGACATCAGCGCCCTGCCCATGGCGAGCATCTGCTGTTCGCCTCCGGACAAAGTCCCGGCGATCTGATTTTTTCTTTCTTCCAGACGAGGGAATTTTTCGTAAACCATCTCCAGATTTCTCGCATATTCCACCTTATCCTTGCGGGTGTACGCCCCCAAATCCAGGTTTTTGTACACGGAAAGCTGCTGGAAAATTCGTCTGCCCTCGGGAACGTGTGCCATTCCCATCTTTACGATTTTGTGAGGCGGGGTTTTGGTAAGCTCCTGCCCCTCAAATTTTACGCTGCCGGATTTTGCTTTGAGCAGCCCGGTAATGGTGTGCAGGGTGGTGGTTTTTCCCGCTCCGTTTGCTCCGATGAGGGCGATTACTTCCCCCTCGTTTACGTCAAAGGAAATTTTCTTTATAGCGTTGATGGCGCCATAGTTGACTTCCAAATCTCTGATTTCTAACATTGCCATATGCGCGCCCTCCTTACTCGCCTAAATATGCTTTGATTACTTCCGGATTGTTCAGGACGTCCTTGGTTTTGCCCTGCGCCAGCACCGTACCGAAGTTCAGCACCGTCAGTTCCTCGCAGATACCCGCTACCAGCCTCATGTCGTGTTCGATGAGCAGCACCGTCATGTCGAAGTTTTCCCGAACAAATTCGATGGTGTCCATCAGCTCCTGCGTCTCGTTGGGGTTCATGCCCGCCGCCGGTTCGTCCAAAAGCAAAAGCTTCGGCGAGGTTGCCAGCGCTCTTGCGATTTCCAGCTTTCTCTGTTTTCCGTAGGGCAGGTTCGAGGAAAGCAAATCCTTCGAGTCCGCAAGCCCGAAGACCTCCAGCAGGGACTCTGCCTTTTCGTTCATCGCCTTTTCCGTTTTGAAGTAGACCGGAAGCCGGAAAATCCCCGCCGCCGTTCCGTACTTATAATCATTGTGAAGCCCCAGCTTAACATTGTCAAGTACCGAAAGCTGTCTGAACAGTCTTATATTCTGGAAAGTTCTCGCAATTCCCTTTTTGTTTATCTCAATGGTGCTTTCGCCGGTGAGTTTTTCGCCGTCCAGAAAGAAATTTCCCTCCGTAGGCTTGTAAACGCCGGTGAGCAGGTTGAACGCCGTGGTTTTGCCTGCGCCGTTTGGTCCGATCAGCCCGTAAAGCTGCCCTTTTTCGATGGTCATGGTAAGCTCGTCAACGGCTTTCAGTCCGCCGAAGGAGATTCCCAAATTTTTCGTTTCCAGCATCGCCGTCATGCGCTCACCTCCCCGTTCTTCTTACCCTTTGCTTTCTTTGCGAAGGCAAGTTTCGCCTTGCATTTTTCCTTGTAAACCGCAAGGCTTTCGTTGTTGTTTATCAGCATCATCGCAATCAGTAAAATTGCGTAAATCAGCATACGGTAGTCGCTGAAGGAGCCTCTGAGAAGTTCCGGAAGAGCGGTAAGGATAATCGCCGCGATGATGGAGCCTCTCATGCTGCCGATGCCGCCCAGTACCACGAATACCAGTACCAGAATCGAAAGGTTGTAGTCGAATTTTACCGCTACGAGGCTGGAAAGGTTGTGTCCGTAGAGGACTCCTGCCATGCCCGCGAACATTGCGGAAATCGAGAAAGCAATGAGCTTATATTTTGTGATGTTGATGCCCACGGATTCTGCGGCGATGCGGTTATCTCTGATCGCCATGATGGCTCTGCCCGTTCTGGACTGAACCAGATTCAAAATTACAACCAGCGTAACGGCAACTAAGATAAAGCCCACGATATAGTTGGAATCTCGCGGCGCTCCGGTGATTCCCATGGCGCCGTTTATGATGTTTTCCGAGGTAAGGTCATCGATTTCCATCTTGTTGAAGGCGTCAACCCCCAGGGCGAAATGAATTCCCGCCGCGTCCTTTACAAGGTAAATGTTGTTGACGATGTTTTTGATGATTTCGCCAAAGGCTAAGGTAACGATGGCAAGGTAGTCTCCTTTGAGCCTAAGAACCGGGATTCCGATGAGGATTCCGGCAACCGCCGCCACAGCGCCTCCCAGCAGGATCGCCAGCGGAAATCTTACCCAAACCGAAGTGAGGCTTTCCTGAGTAAGCATGCTGAAGGTGCTTCCCACAAAGGCGCCCAGACACATGAAGCCCGCGTGTCCCAGACTCAGTTCGCCTAAGATGCCTACCGTAAGGTTCAGGGAAACCGCCATGATTACATATGCGCAGATGGGAACGAAAAGACCTTTGATCAGGCTGGAGGCTCCCGGCATACCGTTATATATTACACAAAATACGAAAAACGCTAAGACGATGCCGTAGGTAATCATATTTTGTTTGCTTGCATTGTTTAAATTTGTCATTTTTTTCTTCATGCCACGCACCTACACTTTCTCGCGCATCGCTTTACCCAAGATGCCCGTCGGTTTTACGATCAGTACGACAATCAGCACGCCGAAAACGATGGCGTCCGAAAGCTGGGTCGAGATGTACGCTTTGCTGAGGTTTTCAATAACTCCCAGCAGGATTCCGCCGATCATGGCGCCGGGTATGGATCCGATTCCGCCGAAAACCGCCGCTACGAAAGCCTTGATGCCCGGCATTGCTCCGGTGTACGGTCCGATAAGGGGATAGGAGGAGCAGAGCAAAAGGCTTGCAACTGCCGCCAGTGCCGAGCCGATGGCGAAGGTAACGCTGATGGTGCTGTTTACATTAACGCCCATGAGCTGTGCCGCCCCTCTGTCCTCGGAAACCGCCTGCATGGCGGAACCGATTCTTGTGTGATTGATGAAGGTAGTCAGGGCGACCATGATTACCACGGTGGCGGCTATGGTGATGATGGTTTCCCCTGTGATGGTCAGTCCTGTGGCTACCTGCCAGTCGGGAACATTCAGCACGTCCGGAAAGTTTCTCGATGCGGAGCCGAAGATGAGCAACGCCACATTCTGGAGAAAATAGCTGACGCCGATAGCGGTTATGAGTACCGCCAAGGGCGATGCGTTTCTCAGGGGTTTATATGCGATTTTTTCGATCGCAACGCCAAGAACCGTACATACGATGATTGCCGCGATAATGGCGATTGCCGGGGAAGTCCCCACCGAGGAAACCGCCGTAAAGATGACAAAGCCTCCGATCATGATAACATCACCGTGGGCAAAGTTTAACATCTTTGCGATTCCGTATACCATTGTATAGCCCAGGGCAATCAGCGCATATACGCTTCCGAGACTGATGCCGCTGATCAGATACGATAAAAAATTCATAAAAATTACCTCATTTAACATTCAGAATCGGGGGCGGCGCGACGCCGTCCCCTGTTTTCTTTTTATTTATTTGTTTTCTGCAAAGGATTGCATACTTGTATTTTGCCCGTTAAGGACTACATCGCCTTGTAGGAGCCGTCTTTGATGATCATAGCCATCGGAGTCTTTGTAGGCTCGCCGTCTGCCGACCAGGTCATTGTGCCGGTTGCGCCTGTGAATTCGATCTCTGTCATAGCGGTCTTCATAGCTTCGCAGATGTCGGAAACGCTCATGTCAGGCGTGATGTTTGCCTTTTCTGCCGCAGCCTTGATGATGTACATTGCGTCGTAAGCGTCTGCTGCGAACTGGTTCGGAACTTCTCCGTCATATTTTGCTTCGTATGCTTCGGTAAATGCCTTGGAAGCCGGATCGTCGGAGTCTGCCGCGAACGGGGTAAGGAGCATTACGCCCTCTGCAAGGTCTGCGTTGGAGCCAAGCTGGTCGATTACGCCGTCAAGTCCGTCACAGCCGAAGAACTGAGCGTCAAGTCCTGCTTTGTTTGCCTGAGTAAGGAATAAGGAAGCTTCCTGTGCGTAGAACGGAAGGAATACCAGCTCTGCCCCTGCCTGCTTCATCTTCTGGATCTGTACGGTGAAGTCCGTTGCGGAGTCCTTGGTGAAGGCTTCGGTTGCCACAACGTTAAGTCCCTTAGCTTCCGCCTCTTTCTTGAAGGTCTTGAAGATGCCGTTGGAGTAAACGTCCGAGGAGTTATAAACTACGCCGATCTTCTTGTCTGCAAAGTGTTCTGCGAAGTAGTCTGCGGAGCCTACGCCCTGGTTAGGGTCGGAGAAGCAAACTCTGAAGGCGTTGTCACCGTTGATGGATTCCACTGCGGAACCGGACGGTGTGAGCTGGAACATATTGTCTTCGGAAGTAAGGGCTACGACTGCTGTGCAAGGGGCGGAAGTAACGGTTCCCATCAGCATCTGCATTCCCTGGTCTTTCAGTGAGTTATAAGCGTTAACGGATTTTTCTGTGTCGTGTTCGTCATCTTGCCACAGGAATTCGATCTGATAGCCGTTGATGCCGCCTGCCGCGTTGATTTCTTCCGCTGCCATTTCAGCCGCGTTCTTAACTGCCTGACCGTAAACTGCCGCGCCGCCGGTTGTCGGTCCGATGCCGCCGATTACGAACTTAGCGTCGGAACCGGTGGTTTCGGTGTCGCTGCTGCTGCCGCCGCAGCCTGCAAAGGCTACTGTCATTACGACTGCCATGGATACAGCCGCGAATTTCTTCATAAATTTTTTCATGTTCATTTTTAAATTCCTCCTTGGTAAAATAAAAAACCTGCCGTCTGTTGCAGCAGGTCAAAATTCTTTCTCATTTAAGTTTCGGATCATCGTCTGAGTCAAACCTCGGCTCAAACACAATCAATCGAACTTGCTCTGTTACCCGCAACGCAAATATCACTATTCAATTCGAGGCTCATAATGACGAGAACCAGTAGAATAATGCTAATGACTAGAATATACAGGACGCTGATAACGAAAGCCATAAAGTTCATTGTTTTTCTCCTTTCCTTAACTGATATACGCAGTTTACCACAGAAAAATTACCCTGTCAACTACTTTTTTGGTTTTTTTCATTATTTTTTTATTTTTTTTTGTGTTAGTTCACAAACCGCAGGAAATGTGTTCCTCGTACTCGGCTGCAAGCATTGACATCAGGTGTACATCGTAGAGCTTGCCGTTCTTGCGGCAGTTGTCCCGCAAGACCCCTTCGTATTTGAATCCGAGGCTTTGGTAGAGGAATCCCGCCGGATTTCCCGTGTAGTGGTCGAGATAAAGCCTTTTTAGCTTTAGATCCTCGAAGCAGTATTTCATCATGGCAAGCATCGCTTCTTTTCCCAGACCTTTGCCTCTGAGGGCGGTGTCCGCGATGTAGATTCTCCAGATTTCGGCTTTCCATTCCGCCTCGATGTCTGCAAGCACGATTCG
>CAVHEY010000062.1:0-8899 GCA_963635155.1 Bacteroides stercoris | reverse complement strand
CCCTCCAAAAAAATACCGCCTGCACCCTCTCGAAGTACAGGCGGACAGACTTTCGCCCGATTTTATTTTTCCTTGTTTTCGCAAGGCTGGTTTGCTACGCCGCAAGAGGTCTTGCAAGCGGACTGGCAGGAAGTCTGGCATTCGCCGCAGCCGCCGTCCTTTACGCTCTTTGCGAGGTCGCGTGTTTCGATAGTCTTGATGTGCGTCATTTTTGTCCTCCTTCTATCTTATTCTATCCTAATTTTATCCTATGGAATTTTTTCTTGCCCTTTTGGATAAGAAGCGTTCCATCTTTGTCAAACAGATCCGCTGTGATTGTCAGCTTTCTGTCGGTTACCTTGTTTCCTCCTACGGTAAGTCCGCCCTGTTCGATGGTTCGGAAGCCCTCGCTGGTGTTCGGCACAAGTCCAAGCTCCTTGATGAGGGAAACGACGCCGATGCCTTCGCCCTCGAATTTTTCCCGAGGCATCTTAGTGGTAGGCACATTCGCCATATCTCCGCCGCCGCCGAAGGCAGCTCTTGCCCCATCCAGAGCCTTTTTCGCTTCCTCTTCGCCATGTACCAGCTTGGTAACCTCGTAAGCCAGTACTTCCTTTGCGTGGTTGATTTCCGCACCCTCGAGAGCCGAAAGCCGGTTTACCTCGTCCATCGGCAGGAAGGTAAGCATTCTCAGGCATTTGTTTACATCGGCGTCCCCGACGTTTCTCCAGTATTGGAAAAATTCGTATGGGCTGGTTTTCTCTGCATTGAGCCACAGGGCGCCCTTTGCGGTTTTGCCCATTTTCTGACCCTCGGAATTTGTCAGCAGGGAGAAGGTCATTCCGTAAACGTCCTTTCCTACCATTTTGCGGGTAAGGTCAACGCCGCCGATGATATTCGACCACTGGTCGTTACCGCCGAACTCGATTTTTACGTCGAAGTCCCTTGCCATAACCATGAAGTCGTAGCTTTGCATGAGCATATAGTTGAGTTCGAACATGGTCAGTCCGCCCTCACGCTCCATTCTCTGTTTGAAGCATTCCGCACGGAGCATGTTGTTGATGTTAAACTGGGTGCCGATCTCTCTTAAGAAATCGATATAGTTCAGGGGTCTGAGCCATCTTGCGTTGTTTACCGCCACCGCCTTGCCCGGCTCCGGTTCCTTTGTCTGGTGTCCCGGGGTGTAAACCCCTTCGTTTCCCACATATTCCCACTCGTCGTCGAAGTCAAGGAATCGGTCGAAGAGTTTCTTGAACTGATTGCAGTTGTTTTCGATGGTTTCGATGGTCATGACCTTGCGCATATCGGTACGTCCCGACGGGTCTCCCACCATTCCGGTGCCGCCGCCGATGAGTACCACCGGAGTGTGCCCGAATTTTTGCATATACATCATGATGATGACCTGCATGAAGTGACCTACGTGCAGGCAGTCCGCCGTGGGGTCAAAGCCGATATAGAATTTAACCTTTTCGTTTTGGAGCAATCTGCGAATTTCCTCTTCATTTGTGGACTGCTCGATGAATCCTCTTTCCTTCAGAACGTCGTAAGCATTGTCAAAATGGCTTACGCTGTCCGGTATAAAATCAAATTTCATTTTTTCCTCCAATTATTTTGTTCCGAATAATCTGTCTCCGGCATCTCCCAGACCCGGAACGATGTAAGCGTGTTCGTTGAGCTTTTCGTCCTGCTGGGCGATGTAAATGTCAACGTCCGGGTGAGCTTTCTGAAGGGCTTCGATTCCCTCAGGCGCCGCGATGAGGCACATGAAGATGATGTCCTTGCCGCCGCGAGCCTTGATGGAGTTGATGGCATCGATTGCCGAACCGCCGGTTGCCAGCATCGGGTCAACGACGAAAATCGTTCTCTTTTCGATATCGGTAGGCAGCTTGCAGTAGTATTCTACCGGCATATGGGTTTCGGGATCTCGGTAAAGGCCCACGTGACCAACCTTTGCATTCGGATAAAGGGCGAGCATTCCGTCTACGAATCCCAAACCTGCTCTGAGAATCGGAACGATGGCGATGTCCTGTCCCTTGAGCATTTTCTGCGTGGTCTTGCAGATGGGAGTCTCGATTTCAACGTCCATAAGCGGAAGATTTCTCGTGGCTTCGTATCCCATAAGGGTAACAACTTCCTTGGCAAGCTCTCTGAACTCCTTGTTGTTGGTTTCTGTCTTTCTCATAAGCGTAACCTTGTGCTGAATTAACGGATGATCAAATACCAATACTTTTCCCATTGTTTCTCTCCTTATTTTTTATATAAATTAACTGTTGACTTAGTTATCCATTCTATTGTTTTCCCTTACATCCGGTCCAGCATATCCACTCTGCGCTGATGTCTGCCCCCCTCGAATTCGGTGTCCAGCCACTCATCGACGATGGCAAGGGCAAGGGTCGGCTCGGTGGTTCTCCCTCCAAGTGCCAAAATATTCGCGTTGTTGTGCTGTTTCGTCAGATGCGCCATCTCTACGGAGGTGCAAAGTCCGCAGCGGATTCCCTTCACCTTGTTTGCGGCGATGGAAATGCCGATTCCCGTGCCGCAGCAAACGATTCCAAGGTCAGCCTTTCCGCCGGAAACCGTCTCCCCGCAGAGCTTCCCGTAAATCGGATAGTCCACGGATTCCTCCGAGTGGGTTCCCAGATCCAAGGTTTCGATTCCTCTTTCTGTCAAATGCTTTTTGATCGCTTCTTTCAGCGTAAATCCGCCGTGGTCGGACGCAAGCGCAATTTTCATCTTGCCATACCCCTTTCGCTAAACGTTTTTTATGTTGTAACCTGCGGATTTGAACATTCTGTTCATGACCGCAAAGCCGATTCCGTCTTCTTTCAGCGCCGACGCCAAGATGACGTCCACGCCCTGTTTGTCACAGGCTCTGAGCCTTGCGAAGAACTGATGCGCCGCTTCTTCGGGACGGTCGTCGTCGAAGATGATGGTCGCAACCTTTTGTCCCAAGGAATTCAGCTTCAGTTTTTCCTCCGCTATCGCCTGTCTCACCGCCTCCGGATTGCCTCGGTAAATGATCATTTCGGCCTTCGGTGCGTAGTGTTTGTATTTCATTCCCGGCGCTTTCGGCTTAAAGTTCGGGGCAGTCTGCAAAAGCCCGCCGCCGGTTATCTCTGGCTTTTCCAAGAGTGCGGGGTCGATTCCCACTTTTTTGCCCAGTACCGCCGACAGTTCCTCCGCGGTAATCACTCCCGGTCTTAAAATCATCGGGGTTTCCTCCGTCATATCCACCACCGTGGATTCGATTCCCGCCTCGCATTCCTCTCCGGCGATGATGGCGTCGATTCTGCCTTCCAGGTCATCTGCCACATGTCTTGGGGAGGTGGGGCTTGGCTTTCCGGAAAGGTTTGCGCTGGGTGCCGCAATGGGGGTTCCCGACGCGGTTATCAGCGCCGCCGCCACCGGGTCGCTGGGAAATCTGATTCCCACCGTAGCAAGTCCGCCCGTGGTGACCCTGGGTATGATGTCCAGCGCCGGACAAACCATGGTCATGGGTCCCGGCCAAAAGGCGTCCATCAATTTCTGCATATCCTCGGTGATTTTTGCGGTTAATTTTGTCATATCGTCTTTTGACGATATGTGTACAATCATTGGATTATCAGAGGGTCTGCCCTTTGCGGCGTAAACCTTCCCCACCGCCTCGGGGTTCAGGGCGTCGGCTCCCAAGCCGTACACGGTTTCCGTGGGAAACGCCACCAGCCCGCCGTCTTTGATAATCTGCGCCGCCTGCTTTATCTCTTCAGTTGTTGTCCCGAAAATTCTTGTAAACATCTGCGTATTTCTGTTTCTGTTTTTTTCTTTCGTTTTGCGTCAATTATTATTTTGCATTAACGCAATCCAATCCATTAAAAGTTTTTCATTTTTTCCGCCTGATCGCTGGTGATGAGTCCGTCGATGATCTCGTCGATTTCCCCGTCAAGGAAGCTGTCAAGCTTATAGATCGTCATTCCGATTCTGTGGTCGGTGATTCTGCCCTGTGGGAAATTGTAGGTTCTGATTCTCTCGCTTCTGTCCCCTGAGCCGACTTGACTGCGGCGTTCTGCGGAAATCTCGGCATTTTGCTCCCGAAGTTTCATATCGTATAATCGCGATCTGAGAACCTTAAAAGCCTTGTCCTTATTCTTTATCTGGGACTTTTCGTCCTGACAGGTTACCACGAGTCCCGTTGGAATGTGGGTGAGACGAACCGCCGAGTCCGTGGTGTTTACGCACTGCCCGCCGTTGCCTGAGGAACGGTAAACGTCCACTCTCACGTCGTTTGGATTGATTTCAACCTCCACGTCGTCAACCTCCGGAAGCACCGCAACGGTCGCCGCCGAAGTGTGGATCCTGCCGGAGCTTTCGGTGTCCGGAACCCGCTGCACCCGATGTGTGCCGGATTCGTATTTGAGTCTGGAATAGGCGCCCTTTCCCTTGATCAGTACGCTGGCTTCCTTGACTCCGCCGATATCCGTGGCGTTCATGTCCATGATCTCCGCTTTCCAGCCCCGTCTTTCGGTATATCTCAGGTACATTCTGAGGAGATCCTGTGCAAAAAGCGCCGCTTCATCTCCGCCGGTGCCCGCTCTGACCTCAAGAATAACGTTTTTCTCGTCGTTAGGGTCTTTCGGGAGAAGGAGAATTTTCAGTTCGTCTTCCATCTGGGGAAGTTTCGCTTCGTTTTCGGCAATTTCCATCTTTGCAAGCTCCCGAAGCTCCTCGTCGCCCATTTCCAGCATTTCCTTCGCCTCGGCGATGCTTTCCTTTGCCTTTTTGTATTCCTTATATTTATTTACGATCGGCTCCATTTCGCCCATTTCCTTGATGTGCTTCTGCCAAACCGGCTGGTTGTTTATCACATCGGGATCGGAAACTTTCATGGAAAGCTCTTCGTATTTTTCTAATATGAAATCCAGTTTATCAAACATTTGGTTCTCCTTGATATATCATAAAAAAACCGAAATGCAATATTTCGGTTTAGTTTTCGTCTGATTATTAGTCGAGGTTGTATTTGTTCTTGAACTTCTCAACACGGCCGCCGCGGTTAATCATCTTGGCTGCACCTGTGAAGAACGGATGACAAGCTGAACATACGTCAAGTCTTAATTCTTCTTTCGTTGACCTAGTAACAAAGGTGTTACCACATGCGCAAGTTACTTTACATTCCTTATAATCAGGATGGATTCCTTCCTTCATGTTCGTCTTCCTTTCCTGCCTCAGCATATTTAAACTGGCTGTACTCCACTACAGCCCTTAAATGATATCACATCCTGCGGCAAATTGCAAGCATTTATTCCAAAAAATCCGCCGCGTCCAGAAATACATCTTTTTCTTCGGTTTCTTTCAGCGCCTCTTCGGCGATTTGGGAGAAATTCGCCAGCCTGCTGACAAGATCCGAAAGGCTGGTGGCAGCCATATTTTCCGGTTCGGGCTTTGCTTCTCCGAGAATTTTTCTCCCCAGCTCGTAGGCTTTTTTCGGGAAATCCGTATTCAGGATATCTTCCGGAGTCTGGCTGCGGGCTGCCGCGATGACGTCTGCGATCTCCCATTCCAGATAGTCCGCCATGCCGTAAAAGCTTGCCACAGCCCCCTGGGCCGACTCCATAGTGGTGTCTGCGAAGGCAAGCATCAGCGCCGTCCTCTTATTCTTGTGTATCTCGCCGTCAATGGCGTAAAATCGGTCGATTACGGTTTTTATCTGCGCCGTCATGCCGTAGTAATAAATCGGCGACAGGAAAACCACCGCGTCTGCCTGGATAATTTCCTCTCGTAATTGGTCAAAATCGTCCCGAAATACGCAGGCTGAAACCGCGCTGTGACATTTTTCACAGGCGATACATGGGTGTACGTCCTTTTGCGCCGCGTCAAATCGGATCACGTCGTGTCCGGACTCGTGGGCGCCCCTTATGAACTCCGCCGCAAGCACTGCCGTGGTTCCTTTTTTGTGAGGGCTACCGGTGATAAGCAAAATTTTCATAGGATTACCTCCTTTTTTTCGACTCGGTTTTTAGGGTGGCGACGACGATTCGGTCCTTGCCCGCAAGATCCGTAAGTCCGATGATCTTCTCGTATGCGCCGGTCTGTCCAAGGATTTCCTTCACCGTCTCCCGCTGGTTATATCCGATTTCCAGCATCAGCACCCCGCCTTTTTTGAGATGTTCGGGAGCCTCCCCTGCGATTTTTCTGTAAAATTCAAGTCCGTCCTCCCCGCCGTCAAGGGCGATTCTCGGCTCGTGATCCCGCACTTCCGGTTCCAGCTCCTCGATTTCCGCGCTTTCTATGTAAGGGGGATTGCTGATGATGAGGTCGAATTTTTTCTTTCCCAGCGCCCCGTTAAAGGCTTTTGCCGCAAAAAGGTCGCTCTGCACAAATTTTATCTTGCAGCCGTTTCGGCTTGCGTTCTCCTTCGCCATTGCCAATGCCGCTTCGCTCACATCGGAGCAGCTTACCTTTGCTTTCGGGAGGTTTTTTGCTATGGAAATTCCGATTGCCCCGCTTCCGCAGCAGAGGTCGAGAATTTCCGCCCCGGATTTCATGGCTTTTTCGTCGAAATATACACTGCCCCTGAGGGTTCCCTTGGTTGCAAGCTCTATGGCGTCCTCCACCATGGTTTCCGTGTCCTGCCTTGGAATCAGCACAGCTTCGCTGACCTTGAAAGGCAGTCCCATGAACTCCTGCTCCCCAGTAATGTGCTGGAGCGGCGTTCTTTCCGCCCTTTTTGCGATGAGGTCAAAATAGGCTTCGCACTGGTTGTCCTGCAAAATATCCTGCCAGTGCATCATCAGCGCCACCTTGTCGTAGCCCATCATGTAGCAGTACAGCTCCTTGGCGTCGATTGCCGCGTCGGCTACCCCCGCGTCTTCCAGCTGTCGCTGCCCGATTTTTATAATTTCCTTCAAAGGTAAACTCATTTTTCCTCTACCTCCGAAGGCTTTCCTGTATTTTCTGTGGTTTCTGTATCCTCCGCAGCCGGCTCCGCGGCTTCCGGAGGGTCTTCCTCTATGCATCTTCCCTCAAGGTCGCAGATTCCCTCGAAATACGGCACATCGTCGCCGTCGTTTAAAACCGCCTTTACCGAGGCGATGGCAACCTCAAGCTGCGCAAAATTCGGCTCTGCGGTGGTGAGCTTCTGCAAATAAAGTCCCGGCATACTGAGGATTTCCACGAAAATGTTGTCGCTTCTTCCCGCCCATTTGAGCAGTTCGTAGGAAATTCCCGCGATTACCGGAAGCACCAGAATACGGGTCAGCATTCTCAGCCAAACGTTGGGCCAGCCCATGAAAACATGAACGAAAATCGCCACAACCATGACAAACATCAGGAAGCTGGTTCCGCACCTTGGGTGCAGCGTGTAAAAGGTCTGGGCGTTTTCCGGCGTCAGTTCCAGCCCGTTTTCGAAGCAGTGAATGGTCTTATGCTCCGCCCCGTGATATTGAAAGACGGTTTTGATGTCCTTCATGCGGGAAATCAAGAGGATATACAGCACAAAAATCAAGATTCGTACGATACCCTCGATGATATTCAGGATTAAAACGTTTTCGGTCAGCGCCGCGCACCAGCCCACGATCGCCGTTGGCAGCAGCATAAATATGCCGATGGACATTACCAGCGCCAAAATCACCGAAAAGATCATCAGAACGTTCCACGCCTTTTCTTTTCCCAGATGTTCCTCGACCCAAATGTCAAATTTATCCTTTTGATAGTCCTCGGGATAATATTTTTCGAGAATCTCCGCCGAATACATCAGCACCTTTGTGCCGTAGATAAGCGACGCGACAAAATTTACGACGCCTCTGATCAGGGGAATCCTGCCCCATTTGTTTCCCTGGGGTGTCGGCTGGGTCTTCATGTGAATTCTGCCGTCCGGCAGACGGATCGCGATGGCGGTTCGCTTGGGTCCCCGCATCATGATCCCCTCCATTATTGCCTGCCCGCCTATGGAAGTGGGACAAGCGTCCTTCAAAAATATCCTTTTTAAATCCATCTATGTTTCCTCTGTTTCCGGTTATTCGTCAATCAATACTTTTTTGATAATCTGTACAAAATCTTTGTTTGTCCTTGTGTGGGCGAGATTATCGATAATCTCGCTTGCCACATCCTGGGTATCGCGGTTTGCCATCGCCCGTCTCATCGCCCAAACCGCTTCCAGTTCATCTTGACTCATCAGGAGATCTTCTCGTCTGGTTCCGGATTTGTTTAGGCTAATCGCCGGGAATATGCGCTTTTCGCTGAGCTTGCGGTCAAGGTGAAGTTCCATATTGCCGGTGCCCTTAAATTCTTCGAAGATGACCTCGTCCATACGGCTTCCCGTCTCCACCAGCGCCGTCGCCAGTATCGTGATGGAGCCGCCTTCTTCCAGCTTTCGCGCCGCGCCGAAAAACTTCTTCGGTTTGTGAAGCGCTCCCGGGTCAAGTCCTCCGCTTAGGGTTCTGCCGGAGGCGGGAACCACCAGGTTGTACGCCCTTGCCAGCCTCGTTATGCTATCTAATAATATTACCACATCTTTGCCGTGTTCAACCAGTCTCTGGGCTCTGGCCAGCACCATCTCCGCCACCTTTGCATGGTGAGCGGGAAGCTCGTCAAAGGTGGAGTAAATGACCTCGCCTCTTTCCAGCGAGCGTTTCATATCCGTAACTTCTTCCGGTCGTTCGTCTACCAAAAGGACGATAAGCTCGATTTCCGGATAATTCTTTTCGATGGCGTGGGCTACTTTTTTGAGCAAAACGGTTTTGCCCGCTTTCGGCGGTGCCACGATCAAGCCTCTCTGCCCCTTTCCGATCGGTGCGATAAGGTCGATGAGCCTTGTGGAAAGCTCTCTGCTTCCGTCTTCGAGCCTCAGCCTTTCGTATGGGAATACCGGGGTCAGATCTTCAAAGTCCGGTCTTCTTATCGCCGCTCCCGGCTCGTCGCCGTTTACCGTAATGACAAAAAGCAGCGC
>CAVHEY010000061.1:6877-9138 GCA_963635155.1 Bacteroides stercoris | reverse complement strand
TTGTGTTATTTTTAAGCAAGGCATCTTTAATTACAGGTGCATCGGTATCCTCGTTCACGGAACCGTAAATAAACATCAGGTCGTCGAAATACACGCTGCCCTTTAGATTTTTTATATTAACCTCGGTTCCATCACTAAGATATTTTCCATGGGATTTCGTTACATTCTTTCCGTTATGAGAGAGTTTATCATTTCCGTCCGTTCTCATCAGACGAATCGCTTCTCCGGATGGAATTTGAAATGTGCAGCCGTCATATTTTGACAAGTCTGCGGTGCAGAAATACCATGTACCTTCTTCGCATACAGTCAGACCTCCATAGGAGCCGTCCTTCGGAAAGGTCTCATTGATCTGTGGGCCGAAATCAAATTGGGTTGTGGTGTTCAGTGCCCCGTTAGGATTATAGATATTCAGTCTAACCCTAAGCCACAGATTCGGGGTGTTCTCCGGAACCCATACCCATAAACCAATGGCCGTCGGGTGTCCGGGTATGTCCACCGCCTCGGTCAATCCCACATTTGCGCCCTCCGTTATTCCGGCAGCACATTTTGAAAAGTCATAATTCACCTGCAGGGCATTGCTGCCGCTATGCACAGGATAGCCTTCTGAAGCGCTGACAATTCTTGCAGTTTCGTTTCCTCCTCTGCCATAATACAGTCTGGTAAGAAGTCCGTTGGTACCTGTCTCTGTAGTACCGTTCTTTATTCTTCCGACTACATATCCGTCTTTGTCTAAACCATAGTATTCCTGCAAATTTTTACCGTCCGCCGGCGCCTCAAAATCCAAGGCTTTCACAGGATCTGTTCCCACCTTCACCTGAATACTGCCCGATATGCTACTGTTTCCCGAGTACTCCGCTTTTACGGTGCCGGAGCACGTTACACTGGAGTTGCCGGTGAAGAGATATTCGCCGCCGGAAAATTCAACCGTTCCGATTGCTACAGCGGATGTTGCATCGTCGTTTGTCAGCGTCCAATTGATGTCGCCGGCATTCAGGACAACATCCCTGTTCTGATATCTGACCTGCAGCCCGAGATTGGAGCTTTTGCCCCTTCCCACGTCCTCGCTGGGTTTGGAGAAGGTTATGCTGTCAGGGGCTGCAACGGTAATCGTCGAACTGCCGTATACTTTCCCGTCATAATTCAAATTTACCGTAACATCGCCGCAGGTTCCGTTAGAAACGAACCGGCCCTGCGAATCGATTGTTCCGTATTTATCATCCGAAAGACTCCAGCTTGCTCCCGCAGGAATATCTACCGCATTTCCCGCAGCATCGGCTCCGACAGCCTCGAACTGTACTGTGCTGCCCGGGGTATACACGGACGCATTTGGTGTAATCGAGGCTCTTGCAAAGGTTCCGTCAGGTGCTGCCGTCGATACAATCAGCAGGCAGGAACCTACTGCGCGGGAGCTTCCGTCGGATGGATGGCTCACGGACTTTACGCTGTCCGTCCCCTCATATCTTGCGCACCATTCCGCAGAGCCGCTGCCGTCCAGCATCAGGGCATCCACGCAGCCCTGGGCGATCATATAATCTGCCACCTCGCTCCAGGTGTATCCGCAGGAAATCGGATAGCTGTTTCCGTAGGTGCAGAAGGTAATTGCCTTTCCATCTGCCGTGATGCCGATGGCTGCTCTGCTGAAGCTGCCATCCACATAGGTACTGCCCTTGTAAGCTACGTTCTTTCCATTAGCAACGATTCGACCCATTCCGCCTATAGCGTAGTCCAAGCCGCTCGTATCGGTATTTGTCGTAATCATAGCCTTTCCGGATTTATCTATTGCGAAATAATCCGATCCGTTCGCATTCTGATATGTGATACCGTCGATTACGAGAACGCTCGTCGGCTGCCCGGTTCCCATATTGTATGTATCACCCACCAAAACGCCCACAACCTTGTAATTCGGGTATTTGCTCGGATTGGCATCGAAATATGCCTGTGCTCTCTGTGCCTGCTCAGGCAGTGTCATCATCTGCCAGCTGATATTGTTTCCGTTTATGGTCGAATATCCGGCATAGCAGGACATAATTTTGATCGTATCGGTTCCGGCCAAATCTATTTCTGACACAAAGTCAATATTTTGATCCGTTCCCGACGTGTTGTTTGTGGTAATCTTGTGTTCCCATGCTCCCGGGGCAAGCTGCGATTTTACGTCGGATACAAAAACTCTTCCGCCGAATACCTCACTCGCTCCGCCCACTGCAAATCCGTCCATACAAAAGGAACCTACCAGCGAAACTATCAGGAATGCAGAAAGCACT
>CAVHEY010000061.1:0-6281 GCA_963635155.1 Bacteroides stercoris | reverse complement strand
CCGTTGTCGTCGATGTATACGCAAACTACGTTCTTAGCTGCCAGAGCTGCGCTGAGCTTAACCGTTACGGAAACGCTGCCGCCCTTGAAGTCGGAAACGTAGCCCTTTGCGGTTTCCAGCTTGAGCTCAACCTGAACCTTGTTCTCGTCCTGAGCAACGGTGGCAACTACGAGCTTAACCTCACCGGTGGTTCCCGCTGCCTCTGCAACTGCATCTACAGCTGCCTTGTCCAGAGTGACTACGGCTGCATCGGACTTGATGGTAACCGCAGCCTCTGTCTTCTCAGCAAGCTGAGAGATCGCTGAGGCAGGGACTGCAACCTCGGTCTTGGTTCCCGCCGCTGTCTCGGTCACTGTCGTTGCGGTAGCCGCATTTATAACCACCTCCGTGGACTTGCCGGAAACCGCATTGTCAACGAGCTTTGTTGCGGTGGCTGCATCTACTGTAGCGGTGGTTGTCTTTGTTCCATCCGCTGCGGTTGTGGTTGCCGGCTTCACAACTGTGGTTGCAGTCTCAGCGGTAGTGGTCGTGCTGCTTGACGGTACATAGCTGCTGCTGCCGGAGGAGGAGCTGCCTTTGCTGTCAGAGCTACTGCCGCCGGATTCTTCGCTGCCGTCGCCGCCCTTTTCGCTTTCATCGTTGTCTGTGCCACCTGTTTCACTTTCATCGTTGTCTGTGCCACCTGTTTCACTTTCATCGTTGTCTGTGCCACCTGTTTCACTTTCATCGTTGTCTGTGCCACCTGTTTCACTTTCATCGTTGTCTGTGCCACCTGTTTCACTTTCATCATTGTCTGCCGGTTGTTTTTCTTCATTATCATCGCCTGTGTTAGGCTGAACCGTGCTCACAGCTGTGTTTCCCCCATCCGCTGCGAAGGCCATGGTCGGCATGAAGCACATTACCAGGGCAATCATCATAAACGTTACAAGAAATTTTTTCATTTTTTCAATTCATCCTTTCATCTTTTATTTCTTAGCCTTTTGCTAAAATGACACGATAATTTTTCTTCAAAACTATCTGATGTTTTCATTATATAATGTATTAGTCTATATTTCAAGTCCTTTTTTCTTATACTATTCTCGTATTAAAACAGAAGATATTATGGAGGCATGAGATATGATAAAATTAGATGCGCTCGCTCTTTTGGAGCAGCAGGGCAAAACAAAATATTGGCTATACAAGCAGCTCGGAATGAGCTATCAGAACTTCAATAAAATGATTCAAAATGAGACAAAATCCATCCGCTACGAAACGCTGGATGCTATGTGTGGAATTTTCAGCTGTACGCCTAACGACTTACTGGTATATGATGAGAATCAATAGAATGTGCAAGATTTGCGCCTAAGACAAAGGGGCTGCCTACCTTAACGAAAAATTACCGTTAAGGCGCAGTCCCTTTTTCGATTTTTGAAATAACGATAATTCAGGTGAAGGTGAAACAGTTTCGCCCGAGAAGTGTGCGAGTGGACAAACCGCCCTTTTGCCTGCGGGATTTAGGCAAACTCCACCCGAATCATGTTGGTCTTTCCCGTGATGTCAAGGGGAACGCCCGCGCTGATCACCACCTTGTCCCCTGTGGCAAGCAGCCCCTCTTTGCGTCCCTCTTCAAGACAGCGGTATACCAGCACGTCCACGTTTTGCAGGTTTTCTACCATAAGGGGACGAACGCCCCAGATCAGCGCCATCTGGTGATAGGTTTTCTTGTGGGGAGTCGCCGCAAGGAGCATGGTGGCAGGACGGAATTTGCTCATGCGAAGCGCCGTATAGCCTGATTTTGTGATGCTCATGATCGCCTTTGCGTTTATATCCCGCGCCAGCGTGCAAGCCGCGTGACCCACCGCGTTGGTGGTATCGGAAGAATCCATCTCGTACCAGGTGTTGCCTCCCGGCAAGAAGCGGGGATCGTCCTGCTCCGCCTGGATTGCAATCTTCGCCATGGCGGCAACCGCTTCTGCAGGATAAGCCCCCATCGCCGTCTCTCCCGAAAGCATCACCGCCGAAGTCCCGTCAAACACTGCGTTTGCAACGTCTGTGATTTCCGCCCGGGTCGGAAGCGGGCTTTTGATCATGGATTCCAGCATCTGGGTTGCGGTTATGACGATTTTTCCGCTTTGCTGGCAACGCTTGATGAAGCGTTTCTGAATGCCCGGAAGCCTTGCAAAGTTCACCTCTACGCCCATGTCGCCTCTGGCAACCATGATACCGTCGGAGGCTTCGAGGATTTCCTCGAAATTGTCAATTCCCTCTGTATTTTCTATTTTTGAAATAATCTTGATGGTTTCGCCGCCGTTTTTCGTGAGAAATTCCCGAAGAGCCTTCACGTCCTCTGCCCTTCTTACAAAGGAAGCAGCAACGTAGTCCACGTCTTTTTCGATTCCGAACAGAAGGTCTTCTTTATCTACCGGACTCAGATATTCCATGGAAAGCGCCACGTTCGGCACGTTGATTCCCTTGTGGTTGCTCACTTCGCCGCCGATTATCACCTCGCAGACAATATCCGTTTCGGTGGTTTCCAGAACCTTTAGCCTGAGTTTTCCGTCGTCGATCAGCACCTCGTCGCCTTTTTTCAGTTCCGCCGGCAAGTCCTTGTAGGTAATCGAGGTTTTTTGCGCGTTTCCCAAAATTTCATCGGTGGTCAGGGTAAATTTGTCCCCGGCCTTCAGGACTGCCTTTCCGCCTTCGAAATCCCTTGTTCTGATTTCCGGACCTTTTGTGTCAAGCATCACCGCCGCCGGCATTTTGAGCTCGTCCCGCACTTTCCTGAAAAAGTCTATGGTTTCTCCGTGGGTCTTTCTGTCACCGTGGGAAAAGTTTACTCTTGCCACGTCCATACCCGCTTTCAGCATTTCCTTGATTGTATTTTCATTGATTGAGGCAGGCCCCAAAGTGCATATTATTTTTGTTTTTCTCACGGTTTTCCGCCCTCCATTCGCGATTTTTTTCCGATTTTTTTCTGATTGTTTGCTTGTTCTGCTTCTATTCTACACGATGTGCAAAAATAATGCAATCCGTCTCTTGCCGCTTCGGGGCAAAATGTTATATACTCTTGTGAGAAGCAGAGAGGAGTTTTTTATGAAAGACGAAAATTTGACAAATTTGCGAAAAGACGAAGAGATAAAGAAACGATTGCGCAGCGAAGGCGCTTTTTCACTGATCTGTACCCCGGAGGACGCCGCGAAGATGATTACCGACGGAATGGCGGTGGGAATCAGCGGGTTTACCAATGCGGGCTATCCGAAGATGGTGCCTCATGCCCTTGCGCAGCAGGCGAAAGCAGGCAGAAAAGTCAAAATCGACCTGTATTCCGGCGCTTCCGTAGGACCGGAGGTTGACCGAGAGCTTGCGGAAGCAGGGGTTATCGCAAGGCGAATTCCTTATCAGACAAATTCCGTCCTGCGAAAAGCCATCAATGCGGGGGAAATCGGCTACATCGATATGCACCTTGGGCGCTCGCCGGAGTTCGTCGCCATGGGACACGTCAGAAAGCCGGACGTCGCCATTGTGGAAGCGGTGGCAATCACCGAGGAAGGCAATCTTATTCCCACGACCTCCGTGGGAAATACCCCGACTTATGTGGATCTGGCTGAAACGGTAATCGTTGAAATCGCCATGGCAAAGCCCCTTGGGCTGGAAGGAATGGCGGATATCTATCTGTGCGAAAAGCCCCCTTACAGGCAGCCCATTCCCCTGACCCACCCGGGGCAGCGTATCGGCACGCCTTACATAAAATGCGGCTGGGATAAAATCAAGGCAATCGTCCTTTCCGACAAGAGCGACCTTACCCGTCCCCTTGCGGCAATTTCCGAGGATTCGAAGAAAATCGGAGAAAATATCATCAAATTCCTTGAAAAGGAAGTGGCTGAGGGTCGCCTCACAAATTCGCTGCTGCCGATTCAGTCCGGCGTCGGTTCCGTTGCCAATGCAGTGCTTTACGGGCTGAGGGACTCGGAGTTTGAGAATCTCACCTGCTACACCGAGGTGATTCAGGATTCCATGCTGGATCTGATCAAATGCGGAAAGGCTTCCGTGGCTTCCTGCACAGCCATCGCCCCGTCTCCGGAGGCCCAGGGAGAATTCTTCGAGGACATCGATTTTTACAGAGAGCATATCCTTTTCCGCCCCCAGGAAATTTCCAATTCCATGGAAGTTTCCCACAGGCTGGGGCTGATTTCCATGAATACGGCGCTGGAGGTGGATATTTACGGCAATGTGAACTCCACCCATGTGCAGGGCAAGAAGATGATGAACGGCATCGGCGGCTCCGGGGATTTTTCCCGCTCCGCATCGCTGGTTATCTTTACGACTTCCTCGATTGCAAAGGACGGGGCGATTTCTTCCATCGTTCCCATGTGTCCCCATGTAGACCACACCGAGCATGAGGTCATGGTCATCGTCACTGAACAGGGCTATGCGGATCTGCGGGGTCTCACCCCAAAGGAGCGGGCGGTGGCAATCATCGAAAACTGCGCCCACCCGGACTATCGCGATGCCCTCATGGACTATTTCCGCAGAGCCTGCGACGAGGCTCCTTGCCAGACGCCGCATATTCTGGACGAAGCCCTGTCCTGGCACAGCCGCTTTGAAAAGACCGGAAGCATGAAATAATTGCAGGCAGCGGCCTGTCTTGACTGCCAGCAGAACACAATTCTATAGCACATAAATAAAAGAAAAGCCCTGCTTGGTCTCAAATTGGAAACCGAGCAGGACTTCTGTTTTTTATTCGATATAGGCCGGCATTGTGCAAATCATATAAAGAGGGATTTTTAGCACCTCCTCACCCTCTGCTTCACCGAGCATAGAGGTTTTTACGGCATATTTTGGCTCATATTTCTTTCTGTATTCTCTCAAGGAATGCGATTTGAGATGCTGCTCAGCCTTGACCTCAATCGGTACAATTTCATCTTTACACTGTATCACAAAATCAACTTCGGCTGTGTTGCCGCTTGTCCAGTAATATGCGGTATTATCCACAGATTTAATCAGTTCTCCCAACACATAATTCTCGGTAAGCGATCCCTTGAACTCTTTATAGCTTGTGTCCGAGTTTAAAACAATATTATACGGCAGTTTTGAAAGCTTTCGAAGAATCCCGATATCTGCCATATATAACTTGAATGCGGTATCCTCCGCATAGGAAGAAAGCGGGATAAAAGGTTTTTCTATTCGGCGAACTTTGTAAACAAGTCCGGCTCCGATAAGCCATTCCAGCGCGTCCTCAAGGTCTTTTGCCCTCCAGCCTTTTTTCACATGGCTGAAAATAAACTTAGTATTTTCCTTCGCAAGCTGCTCCGGAATCGAACGCCAGATAGCCTGAAGCTTCGGGAATTCATTTACCGGCGCATGTTTTGCGAAATCAAGCTCATAACTGTTGATTATGTTTTGCTGGATCTGTTCGGCTGCCTCAATGTCATGTTCCATGCTCCAGCTTCGGACAACCTCCGGCATTCCGCCGATGATATAGTACTGTCTGAGAAGCGATTCAAGCTTATTTGCCGCGATTTCCGGAAGCCTCTCCCCTTTCTTAAAGCTCTGTATGAAATCCGCAAGGCTGTCTTCTCCGCATGCCCGCAGAAATTCGACATAGCTCATGGGATAAAGGGTCATGAAATCAACCTTACCAACAGGAAAGGAGAGTTGTTTTTGCAATGCGATGCCAAGAAGCGAGCCTGCACATACGATGTGATACTCCGGTGCATTTTCGCAAAAATATTTCAGCGAAGTGAGCGCTCTTCCGCACTCTTGTATTTCATCAAAAATGATCAGCGTATTTCCGGTTTGAATTTTCTTTCCATGTTGCAGTTCAAGTTCAAAAATAATCCGCTTAATATCGTAGTCTTTTTCAAACACGGTTTTTAGCGCTTCGTTTTCCTCAAAATTGAAATAAGCGGTGTCTTGGTAGCAGTGTACGCCGAATTCCTTCAGAAGATAGGTTTTTCCACACTGTCTTACGCCCTTTAAAATTAAAGGTTTTCTGTTTTGGCTTGCTTTCCATTTAATCAGGCTGTTGATTAGCTCCCGTTTCATTGTGCATTACCTCACGCTTTTACCTATGGATTTTGCTTATATCCTCTGCAAAATCCATATTTATAATACATTTTTTTGTGAATGTTGTCAATAAGAACTTTTCGAAAAACGTGCACCGCCGGGCGCACAAGGCAAAGCCGCCTTGCAATTCGACGGATTCCGTCAAATGCATAGGCGGCTCTTATCCTGCGCATAGTTTCTGTGCATCAAAGCTTCACGCTATCCAGCCATTCTTTTCCCGTTTTGATCTGTCTTCT
>CAVHEY010000060.1:0-9170 GCA_963635155.1 Bacteroides stercoris | reverse complement strand
CCCTTTCCGCATATTACGACAGCTTTTCCGAGCAAATCGTGGAAAATATCTATTCACAGAACGACACGATGGAAAATCTGGAAAAGTTCCTGAACAATTCCCTAAAAGACCACAGAGAGCTTTACGAGGCGATGAAAGCCCACGACGGGGAAAAGGCCAGAGCCATAGAGCTTAGACACCTGCTTGCCGACCTGAAGAAACGGGAAGAATACGAAAAGAACGGTCTGAAATAATCTGAAATAAGTGGAATAGACCTTGCCAAAATAAGACAGAACAAGAGTCGAAAACAAAACCTGCGGCGCAAGTTTGCAAAAGCAACTTGCAGATTCCGCAGGTTTTTTGACTTGGTCGGCGACTTAGTCGCTATCTTGATCGGTAACTTGGTCGGCAGAGCGACCAAGAGCCGTCACTTCTCCGTTTCGGGGCCGAAATAGTAGTTTACACCATGGGCGGAGGCATCCGACAGATATTTACCCGGGGAGATCCCGACTATATTGTGAAATGTGCGTATGAAATGGCTGAGGTCATTGAAACCGGAGAGATAGCAGGCTTCCGTAACCGAAATTCCCCGGAGCAGGAGCTGCTTCGCCTCGGCGATGCGGCGGGTGACGATATATTTGTTTATGGTCGTGCCTGTCTTTGCCTTAAAAATCTTACAAAGGTGGAACTTGCTCATGCCGATTTCCCGAGCCAGGGTGTCCAGGGGAAGCTCCTCGGTGATGTGGGCGCTTATGTATTCCAGAAGCCTTGCAATGGGGTCGATTTCGGTCTTAGACGCGGCGGAGGCGGGCTTCCCTGCCGACTCACTGTAAAATCTCGCAGTCAAAGCAAGCATTTCCACGAAGACGAGCTGTCGCAAAACATCGCTTGCAAACTCGTCGGAAATCAGACTTTCGTAGCGATCCGCAAGCTCCATGAACTGCCCCAGCTGGGCTTCGGAAAGGCTGATTCTGTTGGAAAATCCCTCCGGACGGCGGTAGACATAGTGCAAAAGATCCGACTCAGCCGTGCAGAAAGGCTGCAAAAACTCCTGATGAAAGGACAGCACATAGCGCTCGTATTTTTCCTTCGGGACGGCGATGGTCCGATGAACCTCCAGCTGATTGTTTACGAACAGGTCTCCCGGACGCATTTCGTAAATTTTGTCGTCGATGATGAAATGCTGCCCCCCGGAAACGCTCAAAAAGATTTCGATATGGTCGTGGCAGTGAAAGTCCATCGAGAAATTTCCGTCATCAATTAAATGTTGAAATTCAAAGTCATTTTGTAAATTTTCCTGAACATAATCCCGCATAACGATTCTCCTTTTGTTACGAAGAGATGTTTTTAGTCAAATACATAATAGCACAATATTTGCAAAGTGTAAACTAAGATTCGGCAAGTTTCCAAGCACAAAAACTGCTATATTATTAACAAAGATAAAAATGCTATGCCCCAAATTTGCATTCCCCTTGCGGGAAGAAAGGAGAAAAAATGCTTACCGAAAGAGTTCAATATTTAAAAGACAAACAGAGAAACACCACGCCTACCTTCAGCTCAGAAAGAGCCAGACTGGCGACAGAAGCCTATCAGAAGTTTGGCGGAGAGCCTAACGTGCTTCTGAAGGCAAAGATGCTGTATTATATCATGGAAAATATGACGCTGTATCTGGACAAGGGTGACTTGATCGCCGGAAACTACACGGACAGACCAAGATGCGCACCGATTTTCCCGGAATTCGCCTCCAAGTGGATCGAGGACGAAATCGATACCTTCACCACCAGAACCCTTGACCGAATGGTGGCATCTGACGAGATGAAGCAGGAAGTGCTGGACATATTGAAATATTGGGAAGGAAAGTCCTTTGACGAGGTAACGGCAAACGCCTGCAAGCCGGAGGCAATCGCAGCGGCAAACTCCGGAATCCTCTCCATCGGCGGTATGGAAACCAGCACGGGTCACGTGCTTCCCAACTATCCGAGAATTTTCAAGACCGGACTCAGAGCCGTAATCGATGACTGCAAGGAAAGAATTGCGAATACACAGGTTGCCTGTCAGGCAGATCAGGAAAAGGTTGACTACTGGAATGCGACCATCATAGCCTGCGAAGCGTGCATTCTCTACGCCCACAGACAGGCGGAGCTCATGGATAAGCTGGCGGCAGAGGAAAAGGACGCCGAGAGAAAGAAGGAGCTTTTGACCATGGCGGAAAACCTCAGACAGGTGCCGGAATTCCCGGTAAAATCCTTCTGGCAGGCAATTCAATGCGCATGGATCATTCACATCACCATGTGGATCGAGAGCAACGGTCACTCCAACTCCTATTCCTCCTTCGACCGGGCAATCAACGAATATTATGTTGCGGATTTGGAATCGGGAAAGATCACAAAGCGCCTTGCCCTTGACATTTTGGAATGCTTCTTCATCAAGAACACGGACATTCTGAAGCTCAGACCGGCATATTTCAGCGAAAGCTGGGCAGGCTACCCGATCTGGCAGAACATGACCATCGGCGGCATCGGCAACGACGGCAAGGACGCCTGCAACGAGTCTACCATGCTGCTTCTGGAGGCAAACGAGGAGGTTCAGACTTCCCAGCCTACCATGTCCCTCAGATATCACAGACATATGTCCGAAGAGGTATTCAACAAGGCAATTTCCATGATTCAGCGGGGTATGGCTACTCCGTCCTTCTTCAACGACGATGTCTGCATTCCGCTGATTCTTACAAAGTGCGACGGCATCAATATCGAAGATGCGAGAAACTACGGCATGCTGGGCTGCGTACAGCCTGTTCCCGGCGGCAAGACCGACGGCAGAGCACAGGTAGGTACGGTAAACCTTTTGAAATGCGTTGAATTCGCTATGCACGATGGATTTGACCCGATGACCGGCAAACAGACCGGTCCCCACACGGGTAAATTCACGGATTTCAAGACCTATGATGAATTCTTCGAGGCAGTGCTGAAGCAGATGGATTTCTCCTTTGACCTGATGTTAAACGCCTACAATTCCGTTGCGGCGATTCACACCATCAGACAAAATATGGTATTTGCTTCCATGACCATCGACGGCTGCATTGAAAAGGCAAAATCCCTGCAACAGGGCGGTGCGAAGTACAACTACTCCGGAGCCCTTGCGGACGCGCTGGCAAACGCCATGGACTCCCTGGCAGCGGTAAAATATTTCGTATTTGACAAGAAAGAAATCACGGCGCAGGAGCTTCTGGACGCCTGCGATAACAACTTCCCGGACGAGGCTTTCCGTCTGAGACTCCTTAACCGGGCTCCGAAATACGGCAACAACGACGAATATGTTGACCTCATCGGCAACAAGATCGTAAGACATATCAACAAGTTCCTGGAGGGCTACAGAGACAGCCGAGGCGCAAGATTTGCCTTCGACATCGAATCCCAGTCCTACAACATCAAGCAGGGTAAGTGCGTAGGAGCAACACCTGAAGGCAGAAGATCCGGAGAACCGCTGGCGGACAACGTTTCCCCGGCTATGGGCAGGGACGTTCACGGGCCGACGGCGACGGTTCTTTCGGTGGCAAAGATCGACCAGCTCAACACCACGGACGGAACCCTTTACAACCTGCGTTTCGATCCGAGATCGATTTCCGGAGAAAAGGGCATCGAAACCCTGGGCGGCGTTGTAAAGACCTACTTCGAATACAACGGGCACCATATCCAGATCAATGTTGTGGACGACGATACCCTTCGGGACGCTCAGGCGCACCCTGAAAACTACAAGAACCTGCTGGTTCGTGTTGCCGGATATCTGGCTTATTTCACGGAACTGGACAAGAGCGTACAGGACAATATCATTTCCAGAACCGTTCACAAACCGGACGGCGGCTGCGGATGCGGCTGCTAGGCAAGCGGATTGCTGAAAGGAGAAACCGCTATGAGTGAAAACGAGAAAGCTTTGCTTGGCGGAATACAAAAATTTTCGACGGAGGACGGTCCGGGTATCCGGACCACCGTCTTTTTCAAGGGCTGCCCGCTTAACTGTAAGTGGTGCCACAATCCGGATCTGATCAGCTACAGACCCCAGCTTTTACATTCCCCGAGCAAGTGTATCGGCTGCGGAGCCTGTCTGAAGGCTTGCCCAAAGGGTGCCATAAGCGCGGGAGAGGGAGGAATCCACATCGATCGCAAGCTTTGTCAGTCTTGTGGGACCTGTACGAAGACCTGCTACACGGACGCACTGAAGATGTCCGGGGATCCAAGAACCGTCCAAGAGATCATGAACGAAGTTTTGACGGACAAGAGCTTCTATGACCGAACCGGAGGCGGCGTCACCCTCAGCGGCGGAGAGGTGACTTCCCATGCGGATTTTGCGGAAAAACTGATAGAGGAGTGCGGTCGGAAAAAGATCGATGTGGCGCTGGATACCTGCGGGTATGCGCCTTACGAAGACCTGGAGCGGCTTGCAAGAGGGAGCCGGTGGATCCTCTACGATATTAAGTGCATCGACTCGGAGAAGCACAGAGAGCTTACGGGGGTGACCAATGAACTGATTCTCGATAATCTGCGTAAACTGGCAAAGGACGCGGATTTGAAGAGCAAAATCATCATCAGAATGCCGCTGGTGCATCTTTTGAACGATTCCATGGAATATATGGGGCGTACCTGCGACTTCTTGCAGGAGCTTGGGCTGAAAACCGTAAACGGAATTCCGTATCACAGCATGGGGCTTTCAAAGACCCGCAGCCTCGGACTGAAACCCGTGGAGTTTGAGACCCCTTCCGACGAATATTTGGACGAGGTGAGAGCGCTGTTTGTAAGCCGAGGATTTTCCTTTGAAATGATGGGGAGAGATTGATAGATAAAAACAAAAGGGGCAGATGCAAGGTGAAAATGCGTCCGCCCTTTGAAATTTTTGAAGATATTGTTTTAGCTTTTAGCAAGCAGCTTTGCCGGATTTGCCCGTCCGACCGAAATAGGAGGCAACCTCCGCGACGATGGTGTCGATATTGTTGTCGGTGTTGATTCCCATGGCGGTGAGCTTGTCGGATACGTCGATGGGAACATCGCTTCCGTCCATTGCCTCGTTGAGTCTGCCACCCATGAGAACGTGAACGTCCCCAAGACCATTATCTTTCAGAGCCGCAAGAAGATCCCTGCCGAAACTGTAAGCCATGCCGTTGTAGGTACTCATACACAGAACCCTACTGCCGGTTTCAATCAGGTTGTCGATGATCTCGCTGATTGCCACGGAAGTGCCAAGGTCAAAGACCTGAGCTCCTGCCTTGCGCAGATAGTTGCGAATGACTTCCTTGCCGAACTCGTGAACGTCGGTGGAGCCTACCACAACGGTGATGCCCGCAAGAGGACCGGCTCCCGAACCGAAATTCTGCTTTGCCACCGCGTCGTCTTCGATTTTGGTAATGGTCTGGACGATGCTGGTTGGTCTTACCGGAACTCTGCCGCGCATTGCGTTTGCGTCGTGTCTTCCGGAGCCGAAAGCCGTTTCCAGCTGCTCGGGACCGATGGCTTTCAGCACGGACATGATTTCTCCTGCGTGGGTAAGGTCGACGCCTAAATCTTCGAGACCGTTCATCACCCGCTCAAAGAAGACGTTAGCACCGGTTACCAGAACCTCCGCATCGGAATTTACCTTGTCCCAGTCGATGTAGCGGGCATAGTAAGGTGCTTTTTCGATGACCGTATCCATGGTGAGCTGTGCTTCGATGATTTCCTCCGGAGCAGGGATACGAATTGCCTCGGTGAAAGGAACCGGAGCCACCGCGTAGCCGCTGGGATAGGTGAGCTGGCAAGCCACATCAGGCAGAGCGTAAGCGCAGAGAACGCCGTAGTTCCTGGCAATAATCGGACCGTAGTCGATGGTGTTGCCGTTGACAAAGGTTCCCGGAGTGCCGTTTTTGTTGATCATGCTCAGAGCCCGGTTAAATACAATTCTCAGGAAAGAGTCGCTGAAAAGATTGCCATAGCAGTGAGCAAGATTTCCTCCCAAAAGATCCTCCACCACGTATTTTTCGATCATCGCCCAGCCCAAAAGGTTCGCTACGTCGTGGAAAAGGGCGCCGTAACCGTCGTCAAGGTTACAGTGCATACAAACTCCCGCGTCCTTGAATTCGCTCATAATCGCCATGGCTTTGATGTAATCCTCGGTACGGTAGTCCTCCATTTCGAGACCCGGATATTCGTAGGTGAAATATTGCGCCAGATTACCGATGGAGGTAACTCCCGCGTTCAGCGCATTCGTAACGTTTTCTACGCCGTTCAGGGAGCCGATCATGTGATCCCCAAGGTGCGGGTGTGCGGGAACGACTTGTCCAAGCTTTTTCCACTCGTCGGGAGTGTTGAGGATCAGGCTTCCGCTTGCCTGAAACCGATTCCGGTACTGCTCCGGCACGCCCATGATCCAGTCACAGCAGATGCCGAAACGGTCGATGGAGGAGCCGACTTCCTTCAGCCCGTTGTAGACCTTGCGCATACCCTCGGCGGTGGCTTCCCAGGAGTTCCAGCCGATGACGGAATGCTTCATGATCTTTCCGGCTTTCATCATTCTTTCTTTATATTCGATTTCGGATTTAACGCCGTATTCCTTCATAAAAAGGGTTTCTCCGATGGTGATTCCCTTTGCGATTTTCTTCGCGTCGGAACGAATCGACTGCATATCCGGCAGCTCTTTTTCGTTAAATCTGCGATTTATCTGTATATTCATACCATTTATCCTTTCCTTTTGCACCGAGCAGTGCCTTATGGGCGCATCCTGCGCGCCGGCACCGGGTTTTGCATCGACAAGTGCCTTAGATCGCATTTGCCTTCGCCACGGCGTCCTTTACGGACTGCATTACCGCAGAGGAAAAGCCGCAGTCAATGAGAGACTTATAGCCCTCGATGGTTACGCCTCCCGGCGAACACATGGCGTTTACCATATCCTTCGGAGCGGCGCCGGTTTCGTCCAAAACCATTGCAACTCCCAGCATATTCTTGATTACGATGTTGCGGGCGTCATTGCGGCTGAAGCCGGAGTAAACTCCTGCGTCGATCAGTGCGTCCGCCATCTGGTAGAGCCACATCGGACCGGAGCAGCTGTAAGCCGTAAATTCGTTGAACATATTTTCCGCCAGGTACATGGTCTGACCCAGGGAATTTAAGATAAGGGTTACCGTTTCCTTTTCCTCGGCGCTAACGTTTTCGTTAAGTGCCACAGCGCTGTGACCGTTTTTCGCCTTGTTCAGAGTATTTGGCATGACACGAACGATTTTCTTGTCCTGCCCCAGCATTTCTCCCAGTTCCGCAAGCTTCACGCCCGCCGCGATCGAGATAAAAAGGGTGTCTTTTTTCGCCGTAGCTTTCAGAGATTTTGCTACAACCGGAACGATTTTCGGCAAAACTGCGATAAAGGCGATGTCTGCATTTTTCATCGCTTCCGTCGCGTCAACCAAGGCTTCCACGCCGTAGGTTTCCTTAAGATAAGCGCAGCGCTCAGGGTTAAGCTCGCTGACCGTGATTTGGTTAGGCTTTGCAACCTCTGCGCTGATGATGCTGCGAATTACGCCCTCTGCCATGTTGCCGCCGCCACAAAATACAATTTTCTTCTCCATTTTACTATGTCCTTTCGTAAAAAACAATCATGATATTGTTATTATATCGACAATCTAATACGTTGTCAAGATGTCAGACAACAAAAAAATTCTGACAAAGGGGCTTGACAAAAAAATAATTATAGGTTATTCTAGTTGCAGACATAGTTATTGTCGGACAACACATAATAAGAAAAACAAATTGTCGCGATAGATAGGTATGGAAAACCGGAATCGTATATCTTTATCAAGCAAAATATGATACAATCGTCGTGGCAAGGAAGGAGAAAGAAATGTCAACTATTACAATCGTAATGCTGGTTGTTTACGCCGTTGTGTTCGGCGGCGGAAGCATTTGGTGCGTAAAAAAGTCATTGACAGGCAACAAGCAGCATGAGCTGGCAGAGGGAGCTACAGATGGATTCGGTTCCAGAATCGGCTACATCTTGTCAACCATCGGTATGGCTGTAGGCGTAGGGGCGATGTGGAGATTTCCGATGCTCTGCGCAAAGTGGGGAGGCGGCGCCTTTGTACTTGCCTTCGTAATCATCACCATAGCGTTGGTGATCCCTGCGGGACTTGCGGAAACCGCTTACGGCAGATTAAAGGCGAAGGAGCATATGTCCGGAATGAGCGAGGACGGCGGAGCCTTCGGAAAGATTCTCGGAGCCCTTTGCTCCATCGACCAGCTATTCCTCTGGGCATATTATCCTGCCATTCAGGGTTTGGTTATCGTTTATATCTTCAAAACCGCAACCCAGGGTATCAGCTATGCCGCTGACTCCGAGGCAGTTTGGGAGAGCCTGAACGGCAATCGCATTATGCAGTATGCCCTTATCCTTATATTGCTGGTATTCACCGGCTGGATCACCGCAAAGGGAATCAGCAACGGAATTGAGAAGATTTGTAAGGTTATGCTTCCGGCACTGGGAGTTATCCTCGTTGTTCTGGTCATCGGTGTTTGCACCATTGACGGAATCGCAGAGGGCATCGAATACTATGTAAAGCCGGATTGGGCAGTGCTTGCTAACCCGTCCATGTGGGCAGAAGCAGCCGGTATGGCTCTGTTTGCGGTAGGTCTTGGGCCTGGCGTTCTCTACGGCTACGGCAGATATACCAACAAAGAGCAGGATATCGCCATGGACTTCGTTTCGGTTAACGTGCTTCAGCTCACCATTTGCCTGATGTCCGGATTCGTTATCAT
The DNA here is from genome assembly GCA_963635155.1 of Bacteroides stercoris. Lineage (GTDB taxonomy): Bacteria > Bacillota > Clostridia > Peptostreptococcales > Anaerovoracaceae > CAG-238. The sequence continues at coordinate 426 of CAVHEY010000060.1, read as the reverse complement.
TCCGGCGGTTAAGGTGTTTGGCTTCGACCCGATGATGGGAAAGGGCATCATGTTCGTTGCACTTCCTAAGGTATTTGAAAGCCTGCCTCTGGGAGCTGTGTTCATGATCCTGTTCTATGTAGCCCTTTTGTTTGCGGGTATTTCCTCATCAATCTCCCAGCTTGAAATCGGGCTCAGCCTTTTCACAGATAAACTCGGATTCAAGCTTATGAGAAAGAAAGGGGCAGTGGCAGCATTCTTTATTGCCGCTCTTGTGGCGATTCCTTGCGCTTTCAACGATACCTTCTTCTCGGTATTTGACAATATCATCGGTTCTATCGGTTATGATATCTGCGCACTGGGTATCGCAATTCTCGTTGGTTGGAAATACGGCGCTGCAAAGATCAGAGCCGCATACAACGAAACCTGCGAAATCAAGTGGGGCAG
>CAVHEY010000059.1:0-9254 GCA_963635155.1 Bacteroides stercoris | reverse complement strand
AAGCGCCGGCAACGCCAGTATCAACGCCCCGCTTATCACAAGACCTCTGGCCACCGATACCACGAAAGCCACATTCGGTTTCATGATGGCTTGGAAATAGTAAGTCGAGAAAATATTAAAGGGCAGCAGCAGGAAGGAAAGAGCATAAGTCCTGACGATCCCGGGCGCCATGGCAAGAATTTCCTCTGTGGGACTCATAAAAATGCGAATGTAAAGGTTCGGGCAAGCCATGCTCAGCGCCGTCCAAAAGACCCCGAAAAATGCCGTGGTCCAAAGGGCGAGCCTAAGGGTTTCCTTTATGCGGTCAGTCTTTCCCGCGCCGTAATTCATGGAAATGATCGGCTGAGACGCCTGCCCTACGCTGTAGGCGCAGCACTGCACAAAGGTGCTGACCTGTATAATCGGTCCGTAAATTGCCAAAGCGTCCGCCCCCAGATATTTCATAATCTGCTGGTTGAAAAGCACGGTCAAAATTCCCATGGCAACGTCTACGAAGAAGGTGGCAAATCCTGTGACGGAGATTTCCCCCAGCTTCTTTGCAAGGCTTTGCGGTTTCACAAGGCGCAGCGTGTTTTTACGGCTGAAAAAATGCGTCATCATCACAAGGAAAGAAATTGCCGAGCCGATTGCGGTGGCAAGTCCCGCCCCGTAAATCCCCATATCACAGGTGAACACGAAAAAATAATCGCCGAAAACGTTGAAAATGCCTCCCGACAGCACTCCCAGCGTTGCCAGTCCCGGGTTCCTGTCGTTTCGCAGGAACGCCGCAAGCATTTGATTAAACAAAAAAAGCGGGAAAACATATTTGATCGGACGCATATACTCTCTGGCGAGGATCAAAAGCGATTCGTCCGCGCCGAAGAAGAGCAAAATCTGCCTCTCGAAGCAAAGCAAACCTATCCACACAAGGGCAGAAAGCAGGACGGAGCCGATTATCGCCGCCGTAAAATATTGATTTTCCACGCCGCCATGGGGATTTTCCCCGATTTCACTCTCCTTGCTGCCGCCCCGCTTCGTACTGAAAATCACGCTGCCGCCGATTCCCATCAAAAGTCCGAGGCTGTAGATGATGTTCCATACCGGAGCCACCACCGCCAGAGCCGCCGTTCCCGCAGGTCCCTGGTATTGACCCACCATCGCCATATCCACGATGGAATAAACCGACGTAATCATGGCGCTGCCGAAAGCCGCAGCCAAATATCTAAAGTACATCGGTTTAATTTTTCCGTTCAAAAAATCCATTTTGTACCTCCTTACAATCAAAAAAGCCGGACAAGGAACAGATATTTCAATCTGCGCCTTATCCGGCTGTTGTTTCTCCGAACAACTCGCCCTCCGAGCGAACACCATGGAGTATATCACGCCTTTCCCAAAAGGTCAAGGGTTTTTATTGTAAATATCCAAAAACCACCGGTTTTACGTCCTTGGTGAGTTTGTCAAAGGTATAGCCTTTTTTCTTGAGCTTTTCGATTATTTTCGGGAGCGCATCTACCGTTGTGTCCTTTGCATTCGTGTCGTGCATGAGGACGATGTTGGTTTTGCTCTTGCGAACTCCGTTGACTACATTATTTGTTATCCAATTTGCCGAGGCGGTTCCGTAGCTTGCGTCGCCGGAGCTTACATCCCAGTCATAATAGGTATAGCCTCGCCTTGTCATCTCAGAAATGATTTGTTCGTACACCGCGCCGTTATAGGAATTTACCGAGCCTCCCGGAAATCTGAAGATTTCGGGCTTTACCCCCGTCACCTTTTCGATGTGTTTTGACAGCTTATTAAAATCTTTGAGATAGTCTTCCACCGAATTATATATCTTCTCATAATTATGGGACGCGGAATGTATGCCAATGGTATGTCCCTCCTCAATAATCCTGCGATAAAGCTTTTTTTCCTCGTCGGAATCCCGATAAATTACGAAGAATGTAGCCTTCACGTCGTATTTTTTGAGAATTTTAAGAATTCTCTCGGTGTTTTCCGTGCTGGGACCGTCGTCAAAGGTCAGATAAACCTTTTTGTTATTTCCTTCCTCTGCCGTTTCATCGTACACAAAATCGTTATCCACATAAAGATTTTTATACTTCGTTTGATACTCCGGATGCAGTTGCCCTTCGCTGGCTTTGAGTTCCTTGCCAATCCTTACGATATCCTCGGAGCTGATTTCTCCGGCTTCCTGCGTTTCCTCTAAAAATGTAATGATTTCTCCATGTTCGTTAAAAAAATTCTTATATTTAGCCTCTGACGCTACCAGCGCAACCACAAGCCCGATTATCAGCGCCACAACCGTGAAGGTGATAATTCTTTTCCACTGCCTTACTGTCATCTTATCTGTCATTCCCTTGTCTGCTTTTGTTATAAAAGCATATTGATGCCTTGGCTATCTATTTCTGGGGCATAGCCATCATGATTTTGCCGTCTACAAAGGCGCCAAATTCCATTCCCATTCTCGTCGCTTTTATGTCGCCGCGTACCACCGCGCCGTCCAAAAGCGCAATCGTACCGCCGGCATTGATATTGCCGTTTACAGTGCCCGCAACATTGATGTTCTTGCACAAAATGCCTCCGTTTACAGAGCCGCGTTTAATGAAAACATCTCCCGCAGCTTGTATCTCGGCGGTAAGATTACAATTTTCCAGAACCAAATCTTTGCACTTGATGAGACCTTTTACGTTCCCTGTTATGGTAACGTTTCCCGTAGCTGTCACATTGCCCTCTACCGTTCCGGCAATCTGGAGATTGCCTTTCGCTTCAATATTTCCCTCTACTCTCGTCCCTGCGGAAATAATGCCGAGTTCGTCCACCGGTTCGCAGGAAACTTCCTTTACGGGAGCTGCCTTCTCGTTTTTCTGCCGGTTTTCGGCTTTCGCATCGCTTACGGCTTCTGTATTTGCATTTTTGCTTTCTGTATTTTTTACATCGTTTTTTACATTCGCATTGCTTTCGTTTGCTTTTTTGTTAACGTCCGGAATCGTTTTGTTCTCAGGCTGTTTTTCCGTAGCAGTCGTCTGCATTTTATTATCTTTCATGTTCTTCCACCCCCAAACAAAATTCTATGCCGTCGTCCAAATTTGTGCTTGACTCAGTAATGACGGAGCCTCTTATCCTGGCTCCCGGGTGTGAAACGAAACTGCCTGTGAGGATATTTCCCGCCACAACAGCCTCTTCCTTCAGGACCACGGCTTCTCCTGCTTTCAGGTCGCCCTTTATCTTTCCGGAAACGGTAATCGCTGAGGCGCTTACATTTCCTACGATGATCGCCGCAGAATCCACCGCCGCTTTTCCGCCTACCGCAATGTTGCCCTTTACTCTCGCCTCGGTAAAGGAAGCATTTGCGGCTTTTATGTCTCCCACAACGATGTTCTTCACCGCCACGTTTCCGCCTGCGTCTACATTGCCGTAAACCGCACCGTCTATCGTCACATCATCTGACGTTTTGATGTTTCCGTGTATGATCATCGCGGAAGTAATATGGCTACCGTTAACGTTACGCTCCTCTGCGTGAATCTGCGTTTTTTCGATTTTCGGCTCTTCAATCTTGATTTCACCGAGAACCGGCGCCGCGCCCGGTCCCTCAACAGGTCCGTTTTCCTCTGCCTCTTCTAATTCTTCAAATCCTGTAAGCTCTCTCAAAGCCCGCAGAAAATTACCCTTATCAGACATGATTTCAACCTTTCTTTTGCAAAGCCTTTCGCCTTGCAAATGTACATTTATGTCGTTTTTTGTCGAAAAAAAATTCCTGTACTCATTCTACTGCCCTACCCTATATTTGTCAAGGTTTTTTGGGCAAGTTCCCGTTAAGTTTTTTGTAGCTTTTCCCATTTTTTTCACCGGAAAGCTCGCTTATAACCGCAGAGCCGATAACCAGCACCGCACCTAAAATTCCAAGCAAAGAAAGCTTTTCGTGCAGTAGGATCGCCGACAAAAGCAGTGCGAATACCGGGTCGATATAGCCAAGGACGGCGATGGACTGGGCTTTTAAGGCTTTCATGCTGCCAAAATACATGGCGTAGGCGATTCCGGTGTGCAAAATTCCCACGATAAGCACCATCACAACGGCTTTGAAATTCAGGCTTACCGCCCCAAAATCTTCCGTTACCAGCAAATAGGGCAAAAGCACAATCGCCGCAGAAAGAAGCTGTACGGTGGTTCTTTGGTAAGCGTCCCCTGCGCTGATTTTTTTGTTGAGGATAACCACGGTGGCATAAAGCGCCGCGGCTAAAAGTCCGCAGGCGATTCCGGCGATGTCTTTGCTGCCGATTCCGCCTCCCTCCAGCATACCCGACACGAAGACCATGCCTGCAATTGCGGCGGCAGCGCAGGCGAGCTTCCTTGGGGTGAGCTTTTCCCGGAAAACAACCGGTGAAAGCAAAATCAAAATCGTCGGCTGCATATAATAGCACATGGTGGCTACCGTTACCGTGGTGTATCGGTAGGATTCAAAGAGAAAAATCCAGTTCATGCCGATGGCAACGCCGGTAATGGCAAGCAAAATCAGGTTTCTCCTGTCTATCCTTTCCCTTCCGCCCTTTCCTTTAACAAGGGAAAAAATCAGCAGGAAAATGCCGCCGATCAGTCCCCGCGCAAATGCCAAAAGTCCCGAGGACAGCGGAATATATTTTCTGAAAATGCCGATGGTTCCGAAAATCATCATCGACGAGATAAATTGCAGATAAGCTTTTTTTGTGGCCGAATTCATAGGTATGTTTCTCCTCTGTGCTTCGTTGACCTGCCTGCCAACGTTTCAAATTTATCTCCCATTCTACCACAGCCACCCTCGCATTTCAATACCTGCTCCGAAGCGGGTCGCATTTTATACTCCATTTTATGCTCTGATGCGGGTCGCATTTTATCGCAGCATTTTCATGCTCCCAAACATCAGTCTATGTCCCAGAGTCTTTAAAAATTAAAATTTTTTTCGAATATTGAAAATTTTCTATTCCCAAATCCCCAAATATGTGTTATGATATTTGCGTTGCAGAACTTTATATGTTTTGGGCGATTAGCTCAGTTGGGAGAGCGCCGCGTTCGCAACGCGGAGGTCAAGAGTTCGAGCCTCTCATCGTCCACCATCATTTAACCCTTGAAATTTCAATATTTTGAGGGTTTTTAAAAGTGCATTGGTTAGCGCAGGCTAACTTGTGTTAAGTAAAGAAATAAATGAAGCGGAAGGTTAAGATATTGTGATATTCAAAACACTTGGAAATAAAGAAAATCCCGCCATATTGTTCTTCCACGCCATGGGCGTGACGGGAGACAGCAGCCTGCCGGTGGCGGAGCATTTACAGGATAGCTATTTCTGTATCATGCCCACCTCCACGGTCTACTGCCCGGGACAGAAATATATCAGCAAAGCCGATGAGGTGCGGCAGGTGGAGGCTTTCCTGCGGGAACAGAACGTGAAAAGCCTTGCCATGGTGGTTTCCTCCTCCATCGGCGCTGACCTTGCAGCGGCGTTTTTGGCACAGACAAAGCTGCCTATCGGGCATATTTTCTTCGACGGCGGGCAGTTCGCCCGGATATCCCTGCCCCTGCGGCGGATTCTAACGCCCCTTCTCTACCTTGCCATAAAGAGCCTGTACTGGTCGAAGGGCGATACTCTTAAGAAAATACTCTGGTGCGACGACGAGGCGATAAAGCCCTATTTCATCGCCGCCGGGAAGGCGCTTACCTGCGGCAACCTCCGCCGCCAGCTTGGGGACAGCTTAGAGAATGAACCCTTTCCACCCCTTTCTGAAGAGTTGCAGAAACGCGCCTATTTTGCATTTGGCAGCATCGAGGAGCATTACAAATATCGGGACGTGGTTATGGCAGCCTACCCGCTCGGCAATTATCCGGTATTTGATGGATATAACCACATGGAGTATCAGATTCGTGACCCCAAAGGATTTGCGGCAATGCTTCGCGGGATTATTGAAGAAAACTGCCTGAACTGCCGATGACAGCTCATACTTTATGACCGTTTTCCAAACCACTCTGCCCCATAGTTAAACAACAGCACCCCTGCCAGGGTGATACTGCCGCCTACCAATGTGGCGGTATTCGGCGTCTCGTGCAGGATCAGGATACCCAAAAAACTTGTGAAGAACAGCGTAAGCACGGTGTAGTTACTTACCTGCGATGTACGCTCCGCCTTGGAGAACGCCACGGACCAGGATACATAGGCGATGGCGCTGGGGAATACGCCCAGAAGAAGCACATAGACATATTGAATCGGCGGAGCTGCCATAAGTTCATGAATGGCTGTGGAAGAAAATATCGCCAGCATAAGCGTTCCTGCGAAAATGCTGTAGGTAGAGGCCTGCATAGCCGTGTATTTTTTCGTAAGCTTCCTCTGCAAAATATTATAGGTACTCAAGGATAACGCCGCCAAAAACAACCACACCAGACCGCCGCTCCGGGTCAATCCGCCGCTCATCACCGTCAGTACCACTATGCCGATCAGCTCCACGACAACCGCTACCCACTGAAAGCCTCGCACTTTTTCCCGATAGACCACGCCGGCAATCAGCGCGGTAACCACAGGAACGGTGGCGTTTACTACGCTGGCGGTGGCTGCCGGAACAGAGGATAACCCCTTATTAAACACGATCATGTACAGGAAGAATCCGAAGAATCCGCTGACCAGAAACAGCGGCCAGTCCGACATCTTCGGCGGTTTCATCTTTGTGACTATGGCAATGATAATCAGCGCCGCCGATGCCACCACATATCGCAAAAAACCCAGCGACGCCGCCGAAAAATACGACAAGGTCATACGGGTGAATACGAACGCCAGCGCCCAGCAGAAAACCGTAGCCAGAGCGTATGGCTGATACATTTGTTTTTTCATGGAAACTTCTCACTTTCTCTTGTTTTGCTCTTTTTTATATGCTATTATTACATAAGATTTTGAACTAACAAAAGATGCAATTTATGATTATTTTAATTGGGTCAATTTAGGAGGTCGTCTATGCTCTATATTCCGCTGGATCGTTCCGCAAAACGCACGTACACGAGGCAAATCTATTACGCCATACGGCAGAAAATTTTATCCGGTGAGCTTGCCGCAGGCGAGGCATTGCCGCCATACCGGGAATTGAGTCAGGAGCTTGGAGTATCCAAGAACACGGTTTTCTCGGCTTATGATATGCTGGTAGCAGACGGTTTGCTGCGCAGCGTGGCAGGCTCCGGCTTCTATGTGGAGGAGGGCATGACGCGCCGCCCTTCTGCTCAGCCGATTATCCCGCCCCGCTTCGCCGCGCTGTCTGACCGCGTTATACCTGACGGCGTTATCAACTTCGACAACGGTCAGCCTGCGCTGGATCTGTTTCCCCGGGCAAAATGGAACAAAGCGGTGTCCGCCGCCATGCTGGATATCCCCGCCAGCGCCCTAGGCTACGATCTTCCTCAGGGGCGTCCGGAGCTGCGACAGGCTCTGGGCGAGTATCTGCGAAAAACCCAAGGGCTTTCCTGCAATTCGGAAAATATCCTTATCACAAACGGCGCAAAGCAAGCCATCACCCTTGTCGCAGAATGCCTGCCGGGTAAGCAAAAGGAAGTGTGGATTGAGGATCCCGCTCCTGCGCTGCTGCGGCAGCTCTTATCCTGCCACGCAAAACCCGTCGTTTCTTTTCCGGTTGACGAATACGGCTTAAATCCTGCCGCCTTTCCGCCGGATGGTAAGCCGGCGCTCATCATCGTGTCCCCTTCCCGTCAATTTCCCACCGGCGCCATCATGCCCATGAAACGCCGCATGGCGCTGATCGAATTTGCCGAGAGTGCCGGTGCGTACATCTTAGAGGATAACTTTGAAAGCGAGTTCAGCTATGGCGCTCCGCCGGCGTCCTCTCTGTATGAATTGGCTCCGGAGCGTGTCATCTCCGTGGGGACATTCAGTAAGGTCCTGTACCCCTCTGTTCGACTGGGCTACATGATTGCGCCGCCGGAGCTGCTGCCGCTGCTGTGCCGGAGAAAGCGACTCTCCGATCACCATACCAATCCGGTCTATCAGCTAGCACTGACCACCTTTCTGACAGACGGCACATTGGAAAGGCACATCAGGCGCATGAAACGGGAGTACCGCACCCGTCGTGACTATCTTATGGACTGCCTTCGCCAGCTTTTCGGAGACGGCGTAAAAATCAGCGGCGAAGCCTCCGGCATGAATCTCGTCGCCGCCTTTCACGGGGTATGCTTTACCGATAAAAATATACAGGAACTGCTGCGCTGCGGCGTGTACGCCCTTCCGGTGGAGCGGCAGGGGGAGCGCACCGATGAATTGATCTTGCGCTACGCGGGATTAACCAAAGATGAACTTGCCCTTGGCGCAGAACGCCTGAAAGAAGGAATGGAGCGCATCAGCAGGTAACCTCTATCCTGATCAAAAAATGCCACCGGGGCTTGTTCTCCGGTGGCGGTGTGAGGTTTTGTTATTTGTTATAATCGCATTTTTGACACTGGGTCATAATGTTGCTGTTGCTTTCTCTTTGAAAAATGCCTGCCCACTTACAGATGCTCTGGAGTATGGGAACGACGGATAAGCCCCTATCCGTCAGAGAATACTCCACTCTCGGTGGTATTTCGTCGTACTGCCTTCGGGTGACCAGACCGTCGTTGATAAGCTCCTTCAATGTGGCAGCAAGTACGGCATCTGTGATATTCAGCATTTCCTTGCGAATAGCGCTGTACCGCAAGGTGCCTTTTTCGTTCAGCACACAGATTACACGGGATTTCCATTTTCCTCCGAACAATTCAAGCCCATATTCCAGCGGGCATCGAATGTCCGATTCCAATTTCTTTTGATACATTTTCCCCACCTCCAAGCTTTGTTCCCTATTATAGCAGATAAGCTTCAAAAAATATAGTCACTATTAAATTTATAAGTGACTAATAAACTTCTTTATATCTTTCCCTTCTTTAGCGAACGCGGTATAGTGTTATTGCATTCGGGAAATGCAAATTAAATATAAAATACTGGGAGGTATTCACAATGAAAGTAAAAGCATATCTTGAGATTACAATGGTCATCAATCCGGAAAATCGTCCTGCCGCAGCGAAGGTCTACACCGACTATCGTCAGCCTTTCCTCGACAATATCGAAGGTGCGCTGACAAAAGAGCTGCTAATCCGGGACGAAGATATTCAGGTTATTCATGGCTTCGACAGCATGGAGCACGCAAAGGCATATCTTGAAACCGATCTGTTTAAAAACGATGTTTTTGTCGGACTTAAGCCGACTTGGGCTGCCGATCCCGATGTCCGCTTCTATGAAGTGGCGTAAG
>CAVHEY010000058.1:1302-9425 GCA_963635155.1 Bacteroides stercoris | reverse complement strand
GACGCTTTACAACTCATCGTGCAGGTGTATAATATAAATACGGAAAAGAACTCGGAGATCCTGAAAAAATGTGAAACCCTGAGGCAGTACAGCCGCTTCGTGGAAGTCATGCGAAGCTACAAAGAAACCGCCGAACTGACAAACGATGTGATTGTAAAGATTATCAGCCAGTGCAAAGGCGAGGGTATTCTCACGGAATTTCTGGATAAATACGGAACGGAGATTGTGGAGATGTTATTCAAAGAATTGACAAGAGAAGAAGATCTTGAAATATCAAGGCTCGACGGCTACGACGAGGGCGAACGTGTTGGCTTCACTAAGGGCGAGAAATCCGGAATCGAACGCGGCGCAGCGCAGGAGAAGCTGTCGATTGCAAAGAATCTCAAGAATTCCGGCATCTCACTTGACGTAATCGCAAAGAACACAGGGCTAAGCCTAAGCGAAGTAGCGGAACTGTAGCAAAATAACTTTTATATAACGTCTTTATGGGGCTATGCGCTAACAAAAAAACGGTTAGAGTACAGCCTTTTTTCTTGTGAAGTCGCCAAAAGGTGCAAAAAACATTTCTTTTCATATTTTCAGGCCGGCGACGCATATAATGGAATAAGCCATATTAACAGAAAGAACGCAAACCGGAAAGGAAAAGCCCTATGGAAAACCATTATATAAGCATTGAAAACCGCGAAAAAATAACGATAAGTCAGGTGGCAGACGTGGACGCCTTTGACGAAGCTACCCTTTGGGCAAATTTATCCGAGGGGAGCGTTGAAATAACGGGTAGAAATTTGAACATAGAAAAGCTTGACCTGTCTGAGGGAACGCTTGTGGTCACGGGAACGATTTGCTCTGTGACATATACTGACAAGACCGTCAAAAAAGCCGGAAGAGGCTTGCGAAATTTTGGCAGGCGAAAAGAGTAAAGGACGATGACGGAACTCATACGCTCGCAGCTTACAATCATAGCCGTCATGTTATCCTGCGGAATCGCAGGGGGACTGATACACAGCGTCTTTGCCTCCTTTGAAGAAATCAAAAAAATGAAAAGGTGGGGACGCATATTCACCGAGAACCTGTATTTTTTATCCATGGGTTTTCTGTACAGCGAATTTACCTTTTACTGTGCGAACGGGAAGCTATCGTTCCTTGGCTTAGTTTCCTTCGTAATGGGTCTCCGGTTGTGGAAAACGTTTTTTTGTGGTATACTCTTCGTAGGTGAAGACAATGAAGAGAGACAAAAGCAGAGGTCGAAAGAAAGTTAATTATACAAAAATTGCCCTGTGCGCTGTGGTGATAATCCTCATAGCGTATTTTGGCGTATCCGCAATCAAAATTGTGAACCTCAATAAAGAAAAAGAAGAGGTGACGGCGTATCATCAGGAACTTTTGCAAAACAAGGAAGACCTTCAGCTGAAACTGGATAATATCAGTTCCGCAGATTACATAGAATCCCAGGCGCGGCGGGATTTGAAGCTGGTAAAACCCAACGAGCTTCTGTTCATTTTTTCCGAAAGGGATTCGGACAGCGCCGAGGAAAACGCTAAGGATACCGTTAAGGATAACGCCGAAGCAGACTCCGCAAAAAACGCAGCGGGGCAAGAAGACACGAAGAAAGATACGCAGCAAGAGGACAAGCAGGAATAATTTATGGACAAACTTAGCATTAAAGAAACGATAATCGTCGAGGGAAGAGACGATACCTCCGCAGTGAAACAGGCGGTGGAGGGATTTATAATCGAGACCCACGGGTTCGGAATAAAAAGACAAACATGGGAGCTTATCGAAAAAGCATATGAAGACGGAGGGATCATCATCTTCACAGACCCTGATTTTTCCGGGGAGGAGATAAGACGAAAGCTCACGGCGAAATTTCCAAAGGCAAAACAAGCGTTTTTAGACAGGAAGCTTGCCACGAAAAAAGGCGACATCGGAATCGAAAATGCCGCTCCGGAAGCCATAGCCGAAGCCCTGTCGAAAGCCCACTGCACGGTCTGCCCGGGCGGCGGGGAAAATTCTGTGGAAAGATTTTCGCAGCAGGATTTATTCGAAGCGGGACTTGCCGGAGGGACGGACTCCGGAGAGCGCAGAGAAAAAATCGGGAAGATCCTGGGAATCGGATACGGAAACGCCAAGGCATTTTTGACGAAACTCAACAAGTTTGATATAAGCAAAGAGGAATTTTATGAAGCTTTACGCGCCATCGACAATCAAGGAAATTAAAGAAAAATACGGATTCAGGCTCGCCAAAAGTCTGGGTCAGAATTTTCTTACGGACAAGAACATCATAGACAAAATCATCGAAGGAGCGGGAATCACAGGGGACGATCTTGTCCTTGAAATCGGACCGGGAATCGGGGTCATAACCTACGAAGCCTCCTTAGTCGCAAGACGGGTTATTGCCGTGGAAATAGACAGGAATTTGATTCCCATTTTACAGGAAACCCTGGCGGAAAGAGACAATATACAGATTATCAACGAGGACATATTAAAAAGCGACGTCAATCAAATTATCGAGGCCGCGAGGGCGGAAGATCCGGAAATCAAAGGGGTTAAGATAGTCGGGAACCTTCCGTATTATATCACAACTCCAATCATCATGAAGCTGCTGGAAGAGGGCGTCAACGCCGACGGAATAACCGTAATGATGCAAAAGGAAGTTGCGGACAGAATCAAGGCGGCGCCCGGCACAAAGGCATACGGCGCCCTTTCGGTGGCAGTACAGTATTACTGCCAGGTCGAAAGCGTGGTAAACGCGCCAAAAGAAGCATTTGTACCGCAGCCAAAGGTTGATTCGACGGTTTTGAATTTAAAAATCCGAAAGTCCGCCGCAGTGGAAGTAAAGGATAGAGACTTGTTCTTTGCTGTCGTAAAAGCGGGCTTCGGGCAAAGGAGAAAAACACTGAGCAATTCGCTGATGGGGGTAAAAAATATTACCAAGGAAATCGTTTGTGAATCCCTTGCGGCAGCGGGCATAGAGCCCTCGCGACGGGCGGAAACCTTGAACTTGGAAGAGTTTGCGGAATTGTCAAATCAGGTGGGATTGAGATTATAACAGGAAAGGGAAATGCATGGACGAAAAAAATAACGAAAAAAACAAACTGGAAAAATTCGAACATTTCAATCAATTTGAAAAGCTTGACCGGAAAGTGGAAGAAACGATCCGCGAAGTCGAAACCATGGACAAGCGGAAATTCTATAAAAACAGCTTCGTATTCGCGGGAATTTTGGCGATTTGCCTGAACCTTATCATAGAAACGCTGGGGCGGTTTACCACGGCAGGGGTTTTCGGCGGTCTCAAATTTATGGTGACGGACCCAATCGTGTTCCTGTATAACGCGCTGATCATCTTCGCGACCCTTTGCGTGGCATCGATTTTTAAGCGGCGTGCCTTCGCCTTTACGGTGATATCCATCTTTTGGCTGGGAATCGGCGTTGTCAACGGCGTTATCCTGACCCAGAGAATGACACCGTTTACCGTAAAAGACCTGAGCAATCTGGGCGACGGTCTGACAATCGTAACAAATTACCTCAAAACGTGGCAAATCATTTTGGTGGCAGTCGTGCTTGTACTGGCAATCGTCGGACTTGTTTTGCTTTTCATCAAGGGACCGAAGAAAAAGGGCAAGCTGCACCGCAAGAGAAACATCGTGGCGGTATGCTTGGTAATCCTTACAACCTTTGCCTCCACTTCCATTGCAATAAGCGCGGGAGTCGTGGAAACCTTTTTCGGAAACCTTGCCTACGCATATCGGGACTACGGCGTTGTATACTGCTTCACCAACACGTGGCTCAATACGGGAATTAGCAAGCCCGCCGGATATAGCAAAGCGAGCATACAGGACATTTTTACCAAGAAAGAACTGGGCGACGACGGAGCGATGCTCCTCGAACAGAAAGATGTGGACGAAGACTATCCGAACATTCTGTTCTTGCAGCTGGAATCCTTTATCGACCCAATGACGATAAAATGCATCGAGCTTTCGGAGGACCCTTGTCCGAACTTCCGAAAACTGATGAGCGAATATCCGTCGGGGCAGCTGGAAGTTCCGGCTTGCGGGGCGGGAACGGCGAATGTGGAATTCGAGGTTTTGACGGGACTGAGCGTAAAGTTCTTCGGACCGGGAGAATACCCGTACAAATCGGTGCTGAAAGAAAAAGCCGCGGAATCCCTGGCCTTTGACCTTGACAGTTTAGGCTACACTTCCCACGCCATTCACAACCACAGGGCGGTATTTTATAACCGAAACACCGTTTTCGCAAACATCGGATTCGACACCTTTACCAGCGTGGAATACATGAAAAATGTAGCAAAAACCCCGAAAAACTGGGCGAAGGACAAGGTGCTGACGGAGTGCATCGAGGACGCCCTGGACTCCACCCCGGGCAGAGACCTAATTTACACCATATCGGTGCAGGGGCACGGAAAATATCCCAGCGAACAGGTGATAACGAATCCGAAGATAAAGGTGCTTTCCGCGCCAAGTGAAGAGCTGAAATGGAAGTACGAATATTATGTGAACCAGATTTACGAAATGGATCAGTTTATCGGCGAGCTGGTGGAAAAGCTTTCTGAGAGAGACGAGCCGATTATGCTGGCGATGTACGGAGACCATATTCCTGCCATCGACATAACCGAGGAGGATCTGGAAAGCGGCGACCTGTACGAAACCCAGTACCTCATTTGGAACAACATCGGACTTAAGAAAGACGACGAAACCCTGCACACCTACCAGTTGGCGGCGTACATGATGGATATGGTGGATTTACAGGTAGGAACCGTATTTACATACCAGCAGAACCATAAAAACAGCGAGACCTATCTGGAGGACTTGAAAGCTTTGGGATACGATATGCTGTACGGCAAGGGATATATTTACGGAGGAAAGAATCCGTTCAAAGCCACGGACCTCAAGATGGGCGTTAACGACATCAAGATAGACGAAGTGGTAAAAATCGGCGACACCTATTATATCAAAGGACAAAATTTCACGCAGTACAGCAAGGTGACCCTAAACGGCAAAGAGCTAAAGACGATTTATCTGGGAGAAAGCATACTGGGACTTCTGGAAGATGTGGATCCGGAAGACGCACCGAACATGAAAGTAAGCCAGATAGAAACGAAAAACAATGAAATTCTAAGCACAACAGAGTAAGGAGGTAAAAAAATGAATATGTCAGCAATCGAAACCGAAAGACTTTTTCTTTCGCCATGGACCCTCACCGTGGAAGACGTCAAGGGGCTATACGACTACGCCAAAAACCCCAATGTGGGACCGAACGCAGGCTGGGCGCCGCACAAAAGCGAAGATGAATCTGCCAACGTAATCAAGGAGATGTTTATGCCATATGAAGTCTGGTCCATAAGGGACAGGGAGACCGGAGAACTTATGGGAAGCATCGGACTGGAACCGGATCGCCGCAGAGAGGGCGTAAACAGCCGGGAACTGGGATATTCCCTTGGGGAAGAGTTTTGGGGACACGGCTACATGACCGAAGCGGCGAAGGCGGTGATGAAAAAAGCCTTTGACGAGCTTAATTTAGACGTCATGTCCATTTGCACAGGTCCGCAAAACAAGCGTTCTCAGCGGGTTATCGAAAAATGCGGCTTCAAGTTCGAGGGGATCCAGAGAAGAGGATATCACATTTATGACGGAACGGATCGGGACAATCTGGTTTATTCCATACTCAGGGAAGAATTTTACGCAAGAGAAGCGGCGCAGGGGAACGATAACAGCGGCGATAGCGACGAACCCTCGGAGAAAAAATGAAGCGAATCAAGAGATTTTTTCTTAGGCTTTTGCTTGTGGTGATTTCCCTCGCCATGGTGGGCACCATGGTAATTATGCTGGTAAACGGCAAAGTCAAGAGCAGCACCCGGGAGGACATCTTCTATGTGGTACAGGGGAACGATATCGAAATAAACGCCGTTGCCAAGGCGAAGCTGGAAGAATTCGGTGCGGACTGCGCCATCGTGCTGGGCTGCGGAATCGAGGACAGCCAGACCCCAAGCCCCATGCTGAAGGACAGGCTTGACGTGGGAATCGCCCTGTACAAACAGGGCTTTGTACCCAAATTGCTGCTCAGCGGAGACAACGGTCAGCAAAGCCACAACGAAATCCATGTGATGCTGAAATACACAAAGGAAGCCGGGGTGCCGGAGGAAGACATTTTCTGCGACCATGCAGGTTTTTCCACCTATGACTCGATGTACAGGGCGGCGGACATCTTTAAAGTGGAAAAGGCAGTGGTCGTCACGCAAAAATACCACGAATACCGGGCGCTTTACATAGGAAAGAAGCTGGGAATCAACGTTTGCGGCGTCGCCTCGGATCAGGTAAGCTATTTCGGGCAGAAATACCGGGAGGCGCGGGAAATTTTGGCAAGAGTCAAGGACTTCGGCAAGGCAAATCTCAGAATGAAAGCCACCTACGCGGGAGACGCCATTCCTATAAACGGAAGCGGAATCACCAGCCACGGGGAGTAAGTCTTTACACAAAAAGGAGACAGACAGCATAGTATATAGAGGATAGCAATGTCCTCTATTTTTTATTGTGTATGGTGTGAGGAAAGGCTTATGATATATTTAGATAACGGGGCGACCTCGTTCCCAAAACCCAGGGGCATGGTGGCGGCAATGGAAGAATGTATGATGAAATACTGCGGAAATCCCGGAAGATCGGGACATTCCATGTCCATGAAAACCGGGGAGGAAGTTTACCGAGCGCGAAAAAATGTGGCGAAAATTTTTCATATTGAGCAGGCGGACCGGATCGTTTTTACCAAAAACACAACGGAGGCGCTGAATCTGGCGCTGATGGGAAGCCTGAAAGAGGGAGACCATGTTATAACCACTTCCATGGAGCATAACTCGGTGCTTCGCCCTCTCAAAACCCTCGAAAAAAGAGGCGTTTCCCACTCGATTCTCCGGGCGGACAGAGAGGGCAGGATCCGTCCGGCGGATATTGAGAAAACAATACGCCCAAACACCAAAATCATCGCCCTTACCGCCGCATCGAATGTTACGGGAACCGTAATGCCTCTTGCGGAGATAGGAAAGCTGGCAAGAAAGCGGGGAATTCTCTTTCTTGTTGACGGAGCCCAGGCGGCAGGCTCCCACGGGCTGGACGTAAACAAAATGAACATAGGAATGCTGGCGATCCCCGGACACAAGGGGCTTTTGGGACCGCTGGGGACAGGAGCGCTATATGTGGACCCGAGCCTTTCCCTGTCGCCGCTGCTTTCGGGCGGGACGGGAACCGAATCCAAAAACAGAACCCAGCCCGCAGAGTTTCCGGAGGGCTTCGAAGCGGGAACCCTTAACGCTCCCGGCATAATCGGACTTGGATTTTCCGCCGCCTTCGTGGATAAAATCGGCGTAGATGTGATAGAAGAATACGAACGGGAGCTGATAGGCTATCTCGACGAAGGGCTTGACAATATGGGCTTTGTGAGACGGTACGGACCGCCTGCGGAAGAAAAAACGGGAATTACGCTGTTCAATGTAGAGGGCGCAGGCGCGGAGGAAGTGACCACCACCCTCAGCAGCCGGTACGGAATCGCGGTTCGGGGCGGCTATCACTGCGCGGGGCTTGCCCACAAAACCATCGGCACCTGGGATACCGGAGCGGTGAGAATCAGCGTGGGGCCGTTCATCGGAAAACGGGAGATAGACAAACTGATTGATGCGGTTTGGGAAATCGGAAAAAGATAAAATCCATAAAAAAACCACAAAAGACAGAAGAAAAATCGATGAAAGCATACGAAACTATGATATAATTGGAGACATAAAACTGCGAAATGCAAAGAAAGAAATATAAAATATGAAATACGAAATGCGAGGGGACGAATGAAAAAAAGAGCAATAACGATTTTTCTGGCGATTCTGCTTATTTTCACCATGGCAGCCTGCTCCGGTGAAGGCGAAGACACATATTCCGGAAACGACGGAGCAAGCGGCGAAGTGAGCAGTGAAACAGGGGAGGACAGCGGCGAGACCCAAGGGGAAGACGCCGCGGATACTGCGACGACAGAGGACGAAGCAAGCGAAGAGGAAGAAGCTGCGGACTTTGGAATTTCCATAAAAAAGTCATTTAAAATGTCCGGAACCCTTGATAAAATAAGCGATA
>CAVHEY010000058.1:0-1077 GCA_963635155.1 Bacteroides stercoris | reverse complement strand
ATTATCAGTACAGCGGATATACCTCGGAAACCCTTACAAGCTCCTCTGCCTCCGTAAAGGCAATTTTGTCCGAAATCGAAGGCGCCTACGGAATCAAAATGTCCCAAGAAAAGATAGAATCCGCCCTGAAAACGGCGTGGAAAAAGGCAGAAAAAAGGCAGGACTTTTATAGCCTGTACCAGACCAAGGATTACAAAGGCGACGGATACACCGACCGCATAACGGTGCGTGTGGACGTGGGCTATGACGAAGAGGATAATATGGGAGCATATATTTACGCGGAAAGAGAAAGGCTGTATACATAAAACGGAGGCTGCAATGATTATTAATTTTGACAAAAACGCAAATAAAATCAAACTCGACAAACGATACAGGAAGTTTTTAGAAGAGATAATACGCAATAACGAGATCTGGATTTTGTTCGATTCGGGAAATGTGGCGGTGGTTGAAACCGAAGAGGGCTCCTGTATGCCGATTTGGTCGTCTTCTGCGGGGGCGGAGGCAAACCGCTTCTGCGACTGGGCGGAATTTGAAGTTCAGAAGATATCTCCGGCGGAGTTTTCCTATATGTGCATACCGGACCTTGAAGAAAAGGGAGTGGACATTATCGCCGAAATGAAGGACGAGACCGGAATCCACAAGAAACTTTTGGATTTTGAGGCGGATCTGTACGAGGAGGCGGAAAACCAAGGGATTGACCTTGACGAAATGTGCATAGATTTCGAAGATCTTATGGAAGCCAGCGATAGTTTTGACGAGTTTATCACCGAGCTGCTTGCCGAAGGTCAAGTTTGGGTGCTGTTTGACGAAGACGGGGACACGGTTTTTGTCGATACGGACGATGAAGAGGCGCTTCCGGTTTGGACGTCGGAGGAGGAAGCCTATTCGATGTGCGAAGACGAGTGGAAATATTGCGAGCCTCAGGCAATCCCGCTTCAGGATTTTATCGAAGACTGGGTGCCGGTACTGGAAAGAGACCAGGTGAGCATCTTGTTTTCTATCGACGACTTCGGCGGCATGGGAACCGCGGTGAAGATGCTGGCAAAAAGCCTGCGCAGCGCCCTTGGCAGCCTGCCG
>CAVHEY010000057.1:0-9593 GCA_963635155.1 Bacteroides stercoris | reverse complement strand
CCGCAAGGACGGATTTTAAGGTTTTCTTTCCGTTTTTCGCTATATGTTTCATTCCAAAGCCTCCTTTTCTTCCATCATAAATTTGATTCCCTTTGTGGTCCTTTGGATCAGCCCGTCAAACAGGTACAAAAGCCCCGGCAATACGAACATAACCACCGCCAGCGAGCATAGCGTGCCCTTGCCAAGGAGCATTCCAAGCTGTGCAAGAAGCCCGTGGGAAGACACCTTTCCCAGCAGAAATCCCACCACCGAAAGCACGCTGCCGCTGGTAAGAACCGATACCGTGCAGCTCTCGAAAACCTTGATGATCGCCTCTTTTCGGCTCATGGTTTCCCGAAATTCCTTGTAGCGGTCCGTGAAGAGAATCGCGTAGTCCACCGTCGCCCCCAGCTGTATCGAGCTGATGATCAGATAGGCAATATAAAAGAGAGAGTTATCTGTAAAATACGGAATTGCAAGGTTTATCCATATCGCGGTTTCGATTCCCAGCACGAGAATAAAGGGAATGGAAATGGACTTCATTGCCGCCAGCAGCACCACAAAAACCGCACCGATGGCAAGCAGATTTACCTTTTGCATATCCGATGTCACCGTGTCCCGAAGGTCAAGGGTGGAAACCCCTTCCCCTGCAAGATACCATGCGCCGGGGTAATATTTTTCCGCCGTTTCCCGGATCTTTTCCACCAGTGCAAAGGTTTCGTCTCCCTCCAGATCTGCCCGAACACTGATAACCATTCTCGTATCGTTGTCGCTTTCCAGCTTTGCCAATGTATCGGAATCAAGGTAAGCCGTCGGGATCACGCTGCCCACCGTATCCACGTAGGAGATGATGTCCTTTACCCGAGAAAGCTCATGTAATTCATCGGAAAGCTCGGTTTCTTTCTCTCTGTCGCCCTTCGGCAGCATCAGCACATAGGTATCGCTCTTTCCGAACACCTCTTCAATCTGCGCAATATCGCTTCCCAGCTGCGTTTCCTGCCCGAAAATGTGGGACGCGCCGTAGTAAAAGCTGTTTCGGTTCGAGGCAAGATAGCTGGGAACCGTCAGGATCCCGAAGATTACCACGCAGGGCAGCATCACCTTGCAGACGAATTTCCCGAATTTTGTGAAAGGCGGCAGGAACGAGCGGTGCCGGGTTTTCTCCACAAATCTGTAAGTCAAAAGGATAAACACCGGCATAAACACGAACACCGTCACAAGGCTGATGGCAATGCCCTTAGCCAGCGCAAGCCCCAAATCCGGTCCTACCCGAAAGCGCATCATGCAAAGCGCCAAAAATCCGATTACCGTGGTAAGCCCGCTGGAAAGTATGGAAGTGGTGGAGCCGCAGAGAGCGTCCACCATAGCCTTTTCTTCGTCCGGCTCCGTTTTTCGGCATTCTGCAAATCGGTGGAGCAAAAATACCGAATAGTCCAGGGAAACCGCAAGCTGGAGGATATTCCCCGCGGCGTTTGTCACGAAGGAAATTTCTCCGAAAATCAGATTGCTGCCTGCGTTTATCACCACGGCGACCCCAAGTCCCGCCAAAACGATGACCGGTTCCGCCCAGGAGGTCGTGGTAAGGGTAAGCACCACAAAGGTGAACAGCACCCCGAATATTGCAATAATGGGAATTTCCGTAACGGTGGAAGTGGTTGCCACCGCAGTGGAAACCGCGCTTCCCGACATGGAATTTTCCTCCCCGATGATCTCTCGGATCCCGTTGCAGGCGTCGATGCGTTTGTCCTCATCAATGGTCACCGAAAACAGCGCCGCCTCGTCTTTATAATAGGTCTCGAGGGTATCCTCGTCCATAAACTCCAGAGGAATCGAGATGTCCTGACTGTCGTCCAGCCAGGTAACATCGGTAACTCCCTCCACATCCGCCAGCTTTTCCTTGTATTTCAGCGCCTGTGAAATGCTTACATCTTTCACCATAACTCTGGCATTGGGAATCCCGCCCTCATATTCGACGTCCATCACATCTAGTGCCACCGTCGAAGCACTTTCCTCCGGCAGATAGTCGTTCATATCGTAATTCACCGCGATGAAGCTCTTGGCAAACAGGCATATTACAAATAAAAGGGCAAACAGGCATATTATAATTTTTTTGTGATTTACAATCCCCGTATAAAATCTTCTCATTTCTCAAATTTCCCTCCTGCTGATGTTTCAGTATACGCCCTGCCGCCACCCTCTTCCACGGTCAATCTGCACACAAATGTGGAAATACGGACAAATCCATGCAATTTGTGGGTCAAAGTTTGAGGAAAGCTTCCCACTTTTGCCTGCCTTTTTCTTGCCTTTTTTACCGGACATTTGTATAATAAATTAAGATGATGTTCAAAGAGTAAAGTTAAGACTGCGCAAAATGCTTTGGGCAGGGAATCGAGGGAACATGTTAAGAGAAGAAGGAAATTTACAGACAAAATCGGCGCTGGCGGCATCGCTGAAAAAATTCATGGCAAAAAAGCCCCTAAAAAAAATTACAGTCAGCGAAATCATCACCGACTGCAATGTGAACAGAAAGACCTTTTATTATCATTTTGAGGATATTTATGCTCTGCTCAAATGGACGCTGGAGCAGGAAGCCATCGAGGTGGTGAAAAAATTCGACCTGCTGAATGACTACGAGGAGGCTCTGCGCTTTATCATTCAATATGTCAAAGCCAACGCCCATATTCTGAACTGCGCCTACGACAGCATCGGGCGGGACGAGCTGAAACGCTTTTTCTATCAGGATTTTTCCTCCATCGCCGGGCGAATCATCGAAGACTGCGAAAAGCAAAACCGGATCCAAGCGGACGAGGGCTTCCGGGATTTTGTCTGCGATTTTTTCACCGAGGCAATCGCCGGAATGCTGGTAAACGCCTTTAAGACGAATACGGAAATCGACAGCGCCACCCTGAGCTGCTACGCCAGACCCTTTATTCAGTCCCTGCCGGATATTCTCCGCCGGGGTCCGCGCCCATAAAGCTCCGAAAGGCGAACCTACTTTCTTCGCCCCTCAGCCCACCCTGCGCTTTAACATGAACCTACGGAAGGTCTTGGCAAGCACCGACATTTCATTCTGTGGCAGGGTTGCAATTCCAATGGTGCGAGACTGTTCCGGCTCCATAGGTCTTATTTCCAGCGCGTCGCATGCCTTGTAATTCGACCAGAGCATTTCCGGAAAAATCGTGATGCCGAAGCCGCTTTTGACCATCGCCATTACCGAAAAGTCATCGTTCACCGTGTATTTCACGGTGTATTTTTTCTTATCCTGACTGAGTATGTTGCGAATGTCGTTATCCGAGCCTTTTACCTGCATGATCAGAGGCTCCCGTTTTACCTCGTCCAGGGTGATTTTTTCCTTCACCGCCAGGGGGTGCCCCTGAGGAAGCAGTACATGCATGGGATCCCGATAAAGAGGCGTAAAGTCAAGCCCCTCCCGCACCGGAGCCGTGAGGAAACCGCAATCCAGCTGCCCGTGCAAAATCATTTCCGCGATTTTATCGTAATCCTCGAAGTGCAATTCAAATTCGATTTTCGGGTATTTTTTCTGAAAATCCTTTATAATCTCCGGCATCCAGTGGGTCGCCACGCTGGAAAAGGTCCCGATTCGCAGGGTTCCCGTGGCGATTCCGTTTATCTTGTCTATGGTCTGCTGCAAATTGTTTTGTTCGTTCACAAGGCTTTGCACCGCCCCCAGCAGACGCTTTCCGTCCTCGGTGAGACTCACGCCGCTGCTGCTCCTGATAAACAGGGGAAATCCCGTCTCCTTTTCGAGAGCCGCTATGGCGTGGCTGATTCCCGCCTGGGTATAGTGCAAAATCTCCGCAGTCCTTGTGATATTCCCGATTTCGGCGGTTTTCAGAAAAACCTCGTATTTGTTTAAGAGCATATTGCACCTCCGTAAATCTCGCTTGTCTCTTATAACTTGTCGCTTATAAATTGAAATTGAACCCGTATGTCAGGGGATCCTCTTCATCTATGATGAAGGAGCAGCTGCCTGTCTTGTATGCCCTGCCGGTGATTTCAACCCGCACCGCAGGGAAATCTCCCACCTTTTCTGCGGTAACCGCTTTCCCGACAAAATACTGTCCCATAAGGTTTTCGTGCATGGTCTCCTGACCGAAATTGGCTTTTCCGCGATAAATCAAATCTGTCACACGGGCGCCTACGCCGGTACCGCAAGGGGATCGATCTATCTGCTCGCCCTCAAAGATGATGCAGTTTCTTCCGCAATGCTCCGGTGCGGCAGCCTTCTCGGAATAAAGAAGCATGAATTCGATCTTATCGAAGGGAAGGGTCGGATGCTTGAAGCTTACCTCCTCATTGATATGGGCGAGAATGTCCATGGCCAGTGCTGTCAGATTTCTGAGATTTTCCAGCTTCATGGGAATATCCAATTCGTCCACATTGATGAGTGCAAAAACATTTCCGCTAAACACGATATCTGCGTGAACAACTCCGTGGGAAGTCGTATGTACAACCTGGTCAACGCTGTAAACGAAGGACGGTACATTTTGCAAGGTTACGCTCAGCGCCTTTCCGTCTTTTACCCGGATACGCACCGGTACAAGCCCCGTAACGGTATCGATGTTCATGATGGTTTCCGGTTCGGTGACGGGAATCCAGCCCTCGTTAACCGCCGCCGTTGCAAGGCAAATCGTTCCGTGTCCGCACATTCCCTCGTACCCGATTCCATTAAAGAAGATGACGCCGAAATCCGCTTCCGGTCGGCAGGGCTTCGTCAGCACGATGCCGAACATATTTCTGTGACCCCGGGGCTCCTGCATCATCGCCCTGCGAAGATTATCGTAATTTTCGCGCATATCCCGTTCTTTTTCCTGCATGGTCTCTCCCTTTAGCTCCGGCATTCCTTCGTAGACGATACGCGCCGGTTCCCCGCAGGTGTGCATTTCAATTGTTTTTAATTCTATCATTTGCTTTTCCTCCTACAATATCTGCCATTGTAGCATTGGCGAATTTCACTGTCAATCACCCTCGCCATTCGGAAATGATTTGCGCTTCATTCTCTTTCTGCATAGCCATAACTTTTTCTTATTGCAAGCATAAGTTTTATTCTCTTTTAAAATGTCATTTCTTAGAGTATAATCGCTCTATCATAAAAAAGCAAGATGTAAAACTACTGAAATATACAAACTTATGTAAAATCTCCCCGGTAACGGATTGTCATCATCGCTTACGTGGTAATACACGTGGGGCATTTCTTTCTCCGCAATTGTTTGTCCGACAATTTGCTAAAGATGGCAATCCGCGCCTTACGGGAGTTTTGCATTGATGGAGGCACAGAATGCAGAAAGAAACAGAAAAAAAAGGGTGGTCACAATCCCAAGCCGACCTGATGATCGCCTTGGTCGCCACCGCATGGGGAAGCTCTTATGTGATGATGAAGGTAGGGCTTGAGGGACTTCCGCCCCTTTCGCTGACGGCTCTCAGGTTCGGCATCGCCTTTGTGTGCATAGCGGCTGTCTTTCCAAAAGAATTAAAGAAAACCACGCCCAGAATTCTGAAAAGAAGCTGTATTTTGGGCGCATTTCTGTTTGGCATTTTTGCCTTCCTGCTGAACGGCATGGAGACTACCACGGCTTCGAACGCCGGATTTTTGATCAGTACATCGGTGGTC
The DNA here is from genome assembly GCA_963635155.1 of Bacteroides stercoris. Lineage (GTDB taxonomy): Bacteria > Bacillota > Clostridia > Peptostreptococcales > Anaerovoracaceae > CAG-238. The sequence goes on along the minus strand of CAVHEY010000057.1, from coordinate 3,982 downwards.
ATGGTTCCTGTCTTTCACGCTCTGCTTACCCGGACATTTCCCGGCAAACGAATCGTTATCGGCGTTATCATCACCGTAATCGGCATAGGCTTTCTTTCTCTTCAGGAGTCTCTCGCCTTCCACTCCGGCGACCTTCTGTGTCTGGGAGGTGCCTTCATGTATACCTGCCAGATATTGTCCACGGACAAATTCACCAGAGATGACAATCCCCTGCTTCTTGGGATTTGGTCCCTCGCCTTCGCCGCGCTGTTTTCGATTGTGGGCACCTTTCTGTTCGAAACCCCTGCCCTTCCGTCCACGGGTGCAGAATGGGCTGCGATTTTCGGACTTGCAATCATCTGTAGCGCCTTCGGTTTCGTGGCGCAGTCCGTGGCTCAGGCATATACCACCCCGGAACACGCGGCTCTGCTCTTTTCTCTGGAACCGGTAAGCTCCGCCGCCTTCGCCTTCGTTTTCCTCCACGAGGTTCTGAATCTTCAGGGCATGATCGGCGCGGTGTTGGTTCTCTGCGGGGTTTTATTCGCCTCGGTACACAAGGAATCTTAAATTTCTTTGTCTTTTAATTCCTCTATGGAAACCCTTACAAATTCTTTGAGAGTCGGGCTGGCGTGTTTCAAGGATTTCACGCAAATCCCGATGTTTCGTTGTACGTTTTCCTCGAATTCCCGAAAAACCACATTGGGCGGGAGCTGCGGAAGCTGCAATTTTGATATGATATACATTCCGAAATTGTCCGAAATCATGCTGAACACCGCATTATCGCTGGCAACATAGTGCCTCACGACCGGCGCGAAGGGCTGCACCGCCTGCACGGAATTGTAAATATCGTCCCAGCCTCGCCCCGGCATAATGAACTCGTGACCGTTGAGCATATGAATCGGAATCTTATCGTAAGCCGCAAGGGGATGATCGCAGTGCATGATTACTCCCACCGGAACCGAAAATAGCTTATAGAATTCAAAGCCCTTGGGCACATCGTCACTCATAAACGCGGCATCTATGCCTCCGTTCATCATCGAAGTCTGTATATCCAAATTTGCCTTTTCAAAGAGCTGAATTTCAACCTTCGGATAGAGCTTTGCGAAGTGCGTCACAAGAGAAGGGATAAATTTTATCAACAGGCTGTTGTATGCGCCTATCTTTATGCTGCCTGCCATAATTCCGTTGATTGACGAAACGGTATGATAAAAGGCATCTTCATTTTTTACAATTTGCTGACAGAAGAAAAGCAGTTTCTTTCCGTCCTCCGTGGGCAAAATGGCATCTCTGCTCCTGATTACCAGCGGAAACCCCACCTCGTCCTCCAGCGCGTTCAGCATATGGCTGATGCCCGGCTGGGAATAATCCAACGCTTTGGCAGCCTTTGTAATGCTGCCCAGTTCAACGACCTTGATAAATGCGCGATAATTCATTGTGTTCATTGCAATTTTCTCCATTCGCTTTTATAATAGCTACAATCAATATTTGTTATCAGAAAAATATCCTTTGCGTTGAAATTCAAACAAAAACGCAATGCAAGTGAAAAATATAACATGCTCAACATTCGTAATTTGAATATTGCTCATTAAGTATATTTAATTTCCGAAAGTATCTGCCTATAGTATAATGCAGGCAAGAAAAGATTACAAGCTTTTCGTTGAATTTTTGAAAGGAGAAAAACAATGAAAAACAGTAACGAAAAATTCAATTTCAATTTCGTAACCGTCTGCGTAATCACCGGAGCATTCATCGCCTATGCCGTAGGTTCCGGCTTCGCTTCCGGAAACGAAGTGCTGCAATTCTTCGGTTCATGGGGATTGAAAAAGTCCAGCCTTGTATTTATCGGTGCCGGACTGATTACCCTGATTACCTGCATCTGCTTATACCGTATCGGCTCGGTAAGAACGTTTGCCACCACTTCGGCGGCTTACGAATATGTAGGAGGAAAAGGTCTTGGTAAGTTCTTTCAGATATGGACTTTCGTTTCCATATTCGGAACCTTCATGATCATGTTCTCCGGCGCAGGCTCCCTGTTTAACCAGTACTGGGGATTGCCGCAATGGGTCGGCTCGGCGCTCATGGGACTTGTATCCGGCATCATCGTAATCGGAGGTCTGAAGACGGTAGAAAGAGTTTTGGGATCGGTTGGAATTATCCTTCTTGTTTATGTTGTACTTTTCGGCATCATTTCCCTTTTCCACCCGGCATGTGATTTGGCTCAAGCCGATAACATGGCGGAATATGTCGAAAGCGGAGTGGTTTATCAGGCAAATCTCTTTGCGCTGCCGCCTCTGAGCTGGATTCCGGGGCTTGCATCTATCAATAACCCGATGCTTGAGGGAATGCTCTACGCTGCGCTGGTGGTTGTAAACGGTGTTCCGTTCTTTCTGACCCTTGGAAAACGGACAAAGACCATGAATCAGGCTGTGATTTCCGGCGTTGCTACCACCGTTGCCCTTTATCTTTGCACCTTCTTCGTTATGATACTGATTCTTTCCAACTTTAATGAAGTGGTAAACACGGCAAACGGCAAGATGAGTCCTTTCCCTGTTTTGGCTGCTCTTGATGTTTTGTGGCCGAGCGGGAGCTGGACGTATGTAATCATCATCTTCGGCGGTATTTTCACCACAACTACGGGATTCCTGTGGGTGCTTTCCGCATGGCTTTTCCCGGGAGAATCGGGGACGAAAAAGACAAACACATTTGTCATTGTCATGGTTTTGGCAGGTTTGTTCCTTGGAAGTGTGCTTCCGTTCTCGGCTTTGATTAACTTCCTCTTCCCTCTGAGCGGACTTGTGGGAATCGTGCTGACCGTATGTCTTGTTGTACGGCTGATTCAGACCCAAAAGGCAATAAAATCCGGTGAGCTCAAGGAACAAGAAGTAAACCCGCCTGAGGCTGAATAGTCTGCAAGGCAAAAAATTTCTAATTTTGATTATTATGGAGGAAAATAAAATGACAGCTTACTTAAAAGACAGACCCTTCGGATATGTAACCCCTGCAAACAGAGATGTGAAGATGACCAGCGTGGATCATCAGCAGATATCCGGTTATTCGGTGGGCATCGTATATATCGAAAACGTAAACTACCCCCTTATCCCGGGAAACGTTGTAAACGCTTACACCTATGATTTTCCGGTAAGAATGATGCCGGTAAAGAATCTGGTAAACGAAAGGCTTTTCAATGCGGACCCGACGGTAAAGGACGACATTATCGCTACGGCAAAGCACATGGTTGAGGCGGAAGGCGTAAGAGCCATCTGCTCAGCTTGCGGTTTCTTCGGTAACTACCACAAAGATGTGGCAGCCGCAGTTGATGTGCCCGTTGCCATGTCTTCTCTGGTACAGATTCCGTGGATTCGCACACTCCTGCGTCCGGGACAGAAGATCGGGGTTTTGACCGCAAACGGTGCTTCCATCAGCGATGAGCTTCTCAAGAACTGCGGTATCGATGATTCTTCGGATCTGGTATTCAGAGGAATGGAAAGCTCAAAGGAATTCTCCGTTGTACTGGACAATCGCGGTTATTTCGACAACAATATCGCAAGGCAGGAAGTGGTAAACGCCGCTTTGGAGATCACCTCTCAGCACGACGACATCGGGGCAATCCTGCTGGAATGCAGTGATATGCCGCCTTACGCAGCGGATATTCAGGCAGCTACCCAGCTTCCGGTATTCGACTTCATCACATTGATCAAATGGCTCCACAACGCCGTAATGCAGAAGCCTTACAGCGGATGGGTTTAGACAAAACAAATCGTCCGTAGACAGAAAAGATAGAAAATGCAAAACTGCCGCGTTGCCGGTTCGATTCTCCGGCTCCGCGGGCAGTCTTGCAGATTTATGTACACACTATGTGCTTATTTTTAGAACAAGTCGATGAGCGCCTGAATGGTAAAGAACGCCATAACCGCTACGAAAACGTACTTGTACATAAAGTCGATCCAGCTGCCCCACTTGATTTCGCAGGTTTCGTTGTATGCGGCTCTGATCTTTGCAGCGC
>CAVHEY010000056.1:0-9704 GCA_963635155.1 Bacteroides stercoris | reverse complement strand
CCACCTGAATGACCAACAAAATGACCGCAACCGCCTTTCCCACGTCGCCGAAGGAGATGGTCAGGGTATACATGATGATGGCGAAAACCATACCCGTGATCCAGCCCGCGACTAAGAACAGGAAAGGATCCTCGCACTGTATTTCCAGATAGAGCAGATCTCCCAGGCATACAAGGCCGCTCTGCAGAAGGGAAATCACAAGGAAAAATACCATTCTTCCCAGATACACCTGATAGTCTCTAAGGTCCTCCAGCTCCCATTTTCGCTTCTCGGTCAAATTTACCTTTAACATAGCCACCAGCACGATTGCCCCTACCCAAAGGGAGAGAACCGTATAAAAGGGTGCCATGCCCGAGCCGTAATTTTCCACCGGATAGATTACCGTCTTGTCAAGCTCCACCGGAGCCGAAATGAACTCGCTGATGTCCGAAACATTGCTGCCGAGGAAATCGCGAATTTTCTCCGTTTCACCGGAATTGACAGCCTCTCTGAGCTTTTCTGCGGTTTTCTCGATTTCACCGCCTACCTCTTCCATGGTTTCCGCCGCTTCTTCCATAGCCTCCGCCGTTTCCCGCAGGCTTTCCCCGGCGGTTTTTCCGTCCTCTTCCAGATCCGCCGCAAGCACGTCCAGCTTATCAAACACCTCGCTGAAGGCGCTGTTTGTTTCGATCATCGAAGCGCTTAATTCTTCGATTGCCGGCTCCACCTCTGTATTGTATTTGACAATCACCACATCAATTTCGCTGCGAAGCCCATCGCAAATGCTTCTGACTTCCTTGGCGGTGGCTTCCGCCTGTATGACTGCGCTTTCCACCTTCGGAATCTCTGCCAAAATCTTTTCCTGGGTTGAAATGATGCTGTCTATCGAGCTTAGAACCTCCTCCACCTTTGCCCTCAGCTCCGTTTGAGACTCCGGCAAAAGGTCATAGAGCTTCTGCGCCTGTTCCCGCAGAGTTTTCAGCGCCTCCGTCATTTCGGAAAGCCGGGTCTTGATGGTTTCCAGCTTTGAAACAATTTCCGCAGCGCTGAGATTATAGGTCTTTACGATTTCGTCAATCTTCGCGGTTACGCGATCGTATTCCGCCCCGATTTCAGCCAGAGTCGCCGTAATCTGTCTTCCGAGGCTTTCCAGCTCCTTTGCCGTATCCCTGACCTCTGTGGAGGCTTCCCCAAGGAGCTCCTGGCTTCTTCCGGCATTTGACGCCGCATATCCGCCCAGTTCGGAAGCCGTGGCAGCAACGTCTGCAAGGGACTCCGCAAGGGTCGCAAAGCTTTTCAGCGTCTTCGCGTCCTCCGAGGTGTTCTTGCCCACCTGCTCAAAATTATTCAAAAATGCGTTCATGTATCGGTCCCCGTCGCCCTCTTCTGTCAGGTTAGACAGGGTATTTGCAATTTCGAGGACGATTTCGGTAATGCTCTTGGCAAAAACCTCGTCTATCTGGTTCTTCACCGCGCTGGCGCCCTTGTCCGTAATCTTCGGCGCAATGGCGTTTTCCTTTTCGTTGAGATAATACACAAGGTCGGAGCGATGCACGTCCGGGGTGAAGAAGCTCATCATGTCTGCGCTGAAGCTTTCCGGTATCACAAGAGCCGCGTAATAAGACCCGTCCTTTACCCCCTGCACCGCGTCCTCTTTGTCCGTAAACACCCAGTTCAGAGCGTCGTTTTCTCGCAGGGAGGAAAGCACCTTGTCCCCGATATTTACGCTCAACGAAGTAAGCTTGCCGCTGTAGCCTGCGTCCTCGTTTGCCACCGCAACCTTAAGATTCCCCGTATTCGAATAAGGGTCCCAGCTTGCCGCGATGTTAAACCACGCATAAAGGGACGGGACGATGGTAAGCCCGATGATGACAATCCATGCGATGGTGTTGTTTTTCACCTTGTTGAAATCGCCTTTGATAATTTTCCAAATGTTGAAGGCGCCTTTTCTGTCTACCATATCCTACGCCCTCCCTTTCACGGAACTCAGCAGCTCGTCTTTGCTCTTTGCGGCAAATCTCAGCTTTCGTTCCATATTGTCGTGTAAAAATTCGATAATCGTAAGATAAAGCACCACTCCCACGATGGAGGAAATCCAAAGGATAAGGAAAATCATCTTCGAATCCACGCTGAACATCAGCACCAGGAAAACCAGTGGAAGCAGGATAATCAGCAAAATTCCCGCAAACTTCAGCTTATTATAATTTTTCTCGAATTTTTCGGCTCTTTCCATCATCTTTACCCGGAAAGTATCCTGCTCGCTTAAAATTTCAAGGAGCGTGGAAAGGCGCACTCTTTCCCTTGTCATTCCGTTTTCGTCGCAGATCATAAGTCCGGTTTCTTCCAGCTTTTTGTCAAACATACGGTTAAGATTCATCATCAGCGGTCTTATGCCCAGCCCGATAATCCACGCCGGCGGCAGGAACACCGCCAGACAAAGCAAATATTTGATATAGTAATGGTCGTACATTCCCACCATGGCTTCCCGCATGGCGTTGATGCCGTAGGTAAAAGGAAGCAGCGGGTGCAGGATTCGGAAAAAGGTCGGGGTCATCTCGATGGGATAAGTCCCGGCGCAGCTTGGAATCTGCAAAATAACCAGCAGTACGCAAATCGCCTTTCCCGTGTGCTTGAAGGTAATGGCAAAGGCATAGATAATATTTACATATACAAAGGAAGCAAGCAGCCCCGCCGCGAAAAATTCCGGCACATTTTCACACTGGACATCGAAGATTACCAGATCCCCCGCGCAGATAATCACCGCCTGCACGAAGGCAAAGAGCATGTAGGTCAGCCAGCGCCCGAAATAGGCTTGGGTGGGCGTGAGCTTTGCAAGCCTTTCGTCCCGGTCAACTTCCATCTTCAAAATGGACACCAAAACGATGCCGCTGACCCACAGCGCCAGATTCGTATAAAAGGGGGTCATGGCGGTTCCGTAGTTTTTCACCGGATAAAGGCTCACCGTGTCTATGCTCACAGGGGAAGAAACGAAAGCCGAAATTTTGTCCGAATCAACGGCGTTTCCATATCCGATTTCCGAAAGGGTGGAATAAACAGAGGCGCTCCTGATTGCGGCAAGGTCCTCGCTGACCTTGTCAAGTTCGCTTTCCGTGTTCTCCAAAAGTTCGTCGGTTTGCTTGAGCGCCGCAGAGGAACGATTCAGGGCGGTCTCCGTCTGGGTAAGCAGAATCTGCATCTTCGCAAATGCCGGATCCATATCCTCCAAAAGCTCCGCCATCTTCAGCGCCAATGGCTGTTCCGTAAGCTTTAAGGTGGTGACAGCGGATTTTGTCGCCTTTTCCGTACTTACAAGTGCCTCCCTTGACTTTGCAATTTTCTCGCTGTTTTCCTCTTCGGTTTTGTAGTGTTCCATCAGGGAAACCCTTGTTTCCGCAATCTTTTTCCTAGCAGCATCTGTCTTTTTTATTGCATTATCGTCCATTTGCGATAGGTCGGTCGTCACATCTCTTGCCGCCTCCTTGAGAGCCTTTGTTGCCGCCTCGGAAGCCACGGACACAAAGGTTTCGTTGATCTGCTGCTGAATCGTGCTTGCTCCGGTATCCGTTACCTTCGGCGCAATGGCGTTTTTCTTTTCGTTGACATAATACTCGATTTTCGGGGATTCGATGTCCCCGGAAAGGATACTGGCAAGGTCTTCGCTGAAATTCTCCGGTATCACGATGGCCGCGTAATACTCTCCTGCCCGCACTCCCTCGACAGCTTCTTTTTCATCGGTAAACACCCAGCCCAGGGCATCGTTTTTTTTCAGATTTTCGATGATCGTCTTTCCTGCGTTCAGGCTCCCCACCATGTCGTTTTCCGTTCCCTTGTCGCAGTTTGACACCGCAATATGAATCCCTCCGGTGTTTTCGTAGGGATCCATGTTGGCAGCAATGTTAAACCAGGCGTACAGCGCCGGAACAAAGCATACGCCGATGGACACCACCACCGCCACGAAGTTTTTCGCAAGCCTTTTTATATCTCGTCTAAAAATCCAAAATATGTTTTTCATATAGAAATAACCCTCTCCGTCAAATGTTCACAGTCTTCTCTGTTATGTGAAATCAATAGGACCGTCTTGTTCTTTATATTCTTCTGCCAAAGCCTCTCCAAAATCCTTTGTTTCAGCTCCTCGTCAAGCCCCCGGAAAGGCTCGTCCAGTATCATCAGGTTTGCCTTTGCAAGGAATGTCCTTCCCAGGGCAACCCGGTGTTTCATGCCCCCGGAAAGTTCCTCCGGCATGGCAAAAAGCACCTCTTCGATTTCCAGATCCTTTGCCATCTGCCGGATTTCTCCCTCCAAATCCTCTCCTGCGTCCCTCAGCCTGCCAAGAGCCAGATTGTCGTAAACGGAAAGCCATGGCAGGAGCCTATCCTCCTGAAACAGGAAAGAAATTTTCACATTTTCCGCGCCCTGAAAGAGCACCTTGCCGCGATCCGCTTCCGCAAGTCCTGCCACAATCCTCGCAAGGGTGGTTTTCCCCTGCCCCGACGGACCGAAAATTGCCGTAACCGATCCGGAGTCAAATTTTATCGTAACATCGTCTAAAATCGATTTGTCTTCAAAGCGCTTAAAAACATGGCAGAGGCTCACCTCCGGCGGCGCCTCCTGCTGATATGCTTCTCCGCGAGCCTTTATGCTTATCTTCCCGTTTTTCTCCCTGTGATTTGCAAGCCCCATGACCAGCCGTTCAAAAATCAGGCTCAAAACCACGATGGCAATGATATAGGCGAAGAGCTTATCCGTTTCCAGATAATATTTCGCGTTCATCATCTCATATCCCAGAGAAAAGTCCGGAATCGAAAGCACCTCCGCCGCGATAACCGCCTTCCAGCTGATTCCGCACACCAGCCTAAGCGCCGCGTTTCTATCCGGGCGAATAGCGGGAAGATAGATAAGCTGCCTTTTCTGCCTCTCCGTCAGCCTGTATGTCTCAGCCAGTTCAAGGTACGCCGGCGAAACCGAATCCAGTCCGCAAAGGACGTTTGTATACACGATGGGAAAGCACATCATAAAGCACACGATTACCGCCACCCAATCTGAGGAGGCAAGGAGTATCACATAGATGATCAGCGCCATGACGGGAACCGACTTGAAAAAGTTCACCGGCAGTTTCAAAAAATCCCTTACGGCAGGGTGTTTATACGCCGCCAAAGCTGCCGTCCTTCCCGCCCCAAGGGAAAGAAGCATTGCGATTATGCACCTTCCCATGGTCCATGCCGCGTCAGCATAGAAGCTCTTTTCCGTCATAAGGCGGCAAAGAGCCTTTAGCGTTGCGAGGGGACTTGGGAGCAAAAGCTCGCTACCTGTAAGCATCGCACAAGTCTGCCAAATAACAAGCCAAGCAAGACAGACCATGAGCCATCTGCCTTGCTTGCTTTTGTGTGCCTTTTGTATATTTTTTTGTCCGCTTTTTCCCTGCTTATTGGGTTTTTCCGTAATATAACTCATCATCCGGTAAACTGCCGCCTACCGAAGCAGGCTCCATTTTATACAATGTTTCGTTAAAGGTTTTCAGGATATCCGCGCCCTTACTTGCATTTTTGCCCGCATAAAGGACGATTTTGCATCTTTCGATGGCGGATTTTGCGATTTCTTCCTTGGCGATAAAGCCCTTCTCCACGATCAAAGCCGCCGCCTCGTCGGCGTCGCCGTTTACGAACTCTACGGAATCCTCGTAATCCGCAAGAAGGACTTCCAAATCAGCCTGTCTTTCCGTTACAAAATCCTTTCGGGCCACCAGTACCCCCATAGGAAGCTCCTGCCCCGTGGCGTTCTGCCACTCCGCGTTCAGGTCGAAAATCTGTGTCACTTTATCATTTCCTGCGGCAAGGGCCGTGGATACGAAAGGCTCCGGCAGCATGGCGATCGTCCCCTCCTCACTGAGCAGCTTCTGATTTACATCGGCATGGTTTGCCAGCCATTTTACGGTAACGTCCGTTTCCGGGTCAAGCCCCGCCGTCTCCAGCACCTTCTGAAGCACATATTCCGGCGTTCCTCCCTGACCGCCGGCATAAATGGTCTTTCCCTTCAGGTCGCTGACGTTTGTAAGCTCCACATCGTTTCCCAAAACGTATAGCACTCCCAGCGCAATGGGGCTGATTGCCACGATCTCGCCTTGGGTCTTATTGTAAAGAACCGCTGCCATGTTCGAGGGCAACGCCGCCACGTCCACTTCCCCGCTTATGAGCTTTGGGGTAATGTCCGTGGGCGCTTGATAAGTGGTGATATTATATTTGTCCGTCAGGTCCATGAGCTTTGCCATTCCCATGCCCGTGGGTCCGTTAAGGGTTGCAATCTCCACGATTTCGCTGACGGTCGACGGAATTTCGTCCTTTGCCTGTCCGCAAGCCGCCCCCAGCGCCAGTATCAGCGCAAGGGACAAGAGAATTGCCAAAATTCTTTGATTGCTAAGATTCTTCCTTTTCGTTTTCAATCTTTTCTCCTCCGTTTCTCCCGTTTTCCATATCTTCTCCGGCGGCTTCGGTAGCTTCGGTTTTTTCCACATTCACATCCTCCGGATTTTTTATCTGAGGCATGATGTGGTTTGCATCCGTAAGGAAAATATAGATGAGCATAAGGGCAATGGCAAAAAGCCCTGCGGTTTCAACAAACAAATCCCTGCTGAAGGTCACCGCCGCAACCCCCATGATTCCGCTTACGCCGTAAAGCATCAGGGTCGCCCGTCGTTGTCCGTAGCCAAGACGCATAAGCCTGTGATGCAGATGCCCCTTGTCCGCCTCCATAATCGGTCGCCGGTTGACGATTCTCCGGAAGATCGCAAATGCCGTATCGAAAATCGGAACGCCCAGTACCAGCACCGGAATGATCACCGCAACGATGGTGGCGCTCTTTACCGGTCCGATGATGGACATGGTGGCGAGCATGAATCCCAGGTAAAGGGAGCCTCCGTCACCCATGAAAATCTTTGCGGGATAAAAATTGTAGGGCAAAAACCCAAGGGCGCCTCCCGCCAGCGCCAGCATGGCTCCGGAAGCCAGATACATTCCGTGTATGTAGGCCACATAGGCGATACAAAGGGAAGCTATCGCCGAGGTTCCCGCCGCCAGTCCGTCCAGCCCGTCGATGAGGTTTACCGTGTTGGTAATCCCCACGATCCAAAGCACCGTAACGATAAAACAAAGCGCCGTCCCCAGCTCGCTCCTGCCGCCGCCGAAGAAATTGCCGATAAATTCGATTCTCAGCCCGTACATATACATGATTACCGCGATAACCGTCTGACCGAGAAACTTGACCTTTGCAGGCAGGTTTTTCAGGTCGTCGATGATGCCGAGAATATAAATCAGCACCCCGCCGATTAAAATTCCCATGATCCGGTGATCCAGCTGAAGCAGGAAAACAGCCGTAGATACGGTGGTTCCCACAAAAATCGCAAGCCCGCCGAACCTGGGCATCGCTTTCGTGTGCATTCTCCTTGTGTCTTTCGGTATGTCCATTGCGCCTATCTTCGGGGCAATTTTTATCGCAACCGGCGTCATGGCAAGGGAAAGCACAAATGCCAGTAAAAATGTCATCCAAAGTGTACTATACATAGATTATTTTCTCCTGATTCGGGTTTATACCATTTTGGTAATTCCCCAATTCGATCTCTTTTATATTTATATCTCTTTATCCGTCTTTTCCAGTTTTTCCACTTTGAGTCCTGCTTCGTCAAGGATTTCAAGGGAAAGGGCGTCGGGATATCCCTCCCGAACCACGATTCGCTTTATTCCTGCGTTTACGATCATCTTCGCGCAAATTACGCAGGGCTGATGGGTGATGTAAATGGTTCCCCCTTCGATGGCGTGTCCCATGGAAGCCGCCTGAATAATGGCATTTTGCTCCGCGTGAAGCGCCATGCAAAGCTCGTGTCTCTGACCCGACGGCACTCCCAGCTTTTCTCTCAGGCAGCCGCCTCTTTCCTCGCAGTGCTTGATTCCCATAGGCGCCCCGTTATATCCGGTGGCAATCGCCCGCTTGTCCTTGACGATAACGGCTCCTACGTTTCTTCTCATGCAGGTTGAACGCTTTGCGGTAAGCTCCGCCATTTCCATAAAATATTCGTCCCAGCTCGGTCTTTTCATTGTAACTCTTCTCCTTCGCGTTTCTCGGTATTTTCGTCTTTTATTAGTAAAATATTTCCATAAGATACAGACCTCCTGCCGGTGCCGTATGCCCTGCCTTTTGCCTGTCCTTGCTTTCTATTATTTTCGGAATGTCCTCTGGAGATTTTTTCCCCAGTCCCACTTCGATCAGGGTTCCCGCCATAATTCGCACCATATTGTACAAAAAACCGTCTCCCGTTACTTCGATTATAACATCTTTTCCCTCTTGATGTATGTCAAGTTTGTGAATTGTACGGACCGTGGTGAGCCTTTCGTTTCCCCCTGCCGCCTGGAAGCACCGGAAATCGTGGGTCCCCACGATCTGCTCTGCGGCTTTTTTCATTTTCTCAAGGGTAAGGGGCTTGGCAACATAACAGCAGTAATTTCGCCTGAAGATGTCCGGCTCCTCCCCGTTGGAAATAACATAGCGGTAGGTCTTGCCCTTGGAGTCAAACCGGGCATGAAAGTCCATGGGCATTTCCCGGACCTCTGTTATTCTCATGTCCCCCACGGCGTTTTGGGCGTTCTGTCCCCCTGCCAGAAGATTGTTTGCCGCCCCCATGATTCTGTCCGTAGGGATTCCGAAATTCCCTTTAAAAGATGCCCGCTGCCCCAAGGCGTGAACCCCGGCATCCGTGCGGCTGGTTCCGTTTACGGAAATTTCGCAGGCGCAGAGCTTGGACAAAACCCTTTCCAGTTCCCCCTGGGCGGTCCTTGCCTTCGGCTGCCGCTGCCAGCCGCTGAAACAGCTTCCGTCGTATTCGATTGTCAATAAAATGTTTCTTTCCATTTATAATTTTCCGATCGTTAAATTTTCAAAGCGCAATGCTAAATCCATTATACAATATTTCGCGGAAAATTACCATGTACAAAACTGCCGCCCCTGCAATATACGGCACCATGGGTCTTTCGTCGGTGCGCTTCGCCTTTTTTCGGAAAAGCAGCCACACAAAATGCCCCGCGCCGGCAAAGGTGCTTATGACAAAAATGAAGATTATTCCCTGGGTCCCCGTAAGCAGCCCCAGCGTCGTAAAGAGCTTGATATCTCCGCCGCCCACCGCGCATTTTTTGTATGCGAGCCTGCCAACCAGCGCAACCGCCCCGGTGAGTCCCAGCCCCACGGCGGCTCCAATAAGGCTGTCAACAGCGCCCCCCTCCGTCTGGGGTAACATGCCGAGGCCGCATAGGAGCATCATCAATATCAGCTGGTCGGGTACGATCCTGTATTTGATGTCCGCAATGCTCATCTCCAGCAGCAGCCAGATTGCAATCACCGCCGCGAAGGCATAAAAGGGGTTCGAAAGCCCCATTTTGATTCCCACCACGATAAAAAATCCGGTAAACACGTATTTCCAAGGGGTGCTTTTCACTCTTTGCCGCGTCGGATGCAAAAGCTCGTCGTCCGGTTCCTTGCCGTAATCCACCAGCCACCTGCCGGGTATTCTGTTAAAAACCCAGACCGCCCCGTTTCCCAGGATTACCCCGATAAACAAAAACAGTCCGCATATAATGATCATGCTTATGTGAGGATTCATATATGTCTTCTCCTTTGGGTTTATCATATCATGATTTGTATAAAAATCAAACATTTTCCGGTGGATTTTTGCGATTTTTTGGTGA
>CAVHEY010000055.1:0-9780 GCA_963635155.1 Bacteroides stercoris | reverse complement strand
TGCGACATCTACAGACCCGCGGCAATCGACCAGCTGGAAGTCGTGGGTAAATCCGTAGACGTTCCGGTTTTCACGGATCGGGGAAACAAGGTAGCAGAAGACATCGCCCTGAAAGCGCGAAAGGAAGCCGAAAGACGGGGCTTCGACGTGCTTATCGTGGACACGGCGGGGCGGCTTCAGATAGACAGCGAGCTGATGGACGAGCTTGTGAGAGTGAAAAAGGCGGTAAAGCCCCACGAAATTTTGCTGGTGGTTGACGCCCTCACCGGTCAGGACGCGGTGAACGCCGCGGAGGGCTTTAACGAAGCCCTTGGAATCGACGGCATCATCATGACCAAGATGGACGGCGACTCCAGAGGCGGCGCGGCGCTTTCCGCGAAGAAAGTAACCGGAAAACCGGTGAAATTCATCGGCGTAGGGGAAAAAACCGACGCACTGGAGCCTTTCCACCCGGAGAGAATGGCAAGCAGAATTCTCGGAATGGGAGACATGCTTTCCTTAATCGAAAAGGCGCAGGAAACCTTTGACGAGGAAAAGGCGGCAAAGCTGGAAAAAAAGCTGAAGAAAAACGAGTTTACGTTGGAGGATTTCCTCGACCAGATGGGGCAGATAACCCAGATGGGCGGTCTTGGCAAGATGCTCGGAATGCTTCCGGGACTGGGGGCGAACAAGGTCAGCGAAGAGGACATCGAGAAAGGCGAGCAGGAATTCAAACAGATGGAGGCGATTATCTACTCCATGACCATCGAAGAACGGCGCAATCCGTCGCTTCTGAACGCAAGCCGGCGCAAGCGAATCGCAGCGGGTTCGGGTCAGCCGGTAAGCAAAATCAATAACTTGATCAAAAAGTACGAGGATACTAAAAAGTTGATGAAACAATTCAGCAATCCGGGCTTTATGAAAAAAAATAAAAGATTTAAAGGACTATTTTAAGGAGGAACAAGAAAATGGTAAAGATCAGATTAAAGAGAATGGGTGCGCACAAGCAGCCTTTTTACAGAGTAATCGTAGCGGATTCGAGGGCGCCCAGAGACGGTAAGTTCATCGAAGAAATCGGTTACTACAACCCGATGACAGAACCAAAGGAAATCAAAATCGACGCAGAAAAAGCTAAAAAGTGGTTAGGCAACGGCGCACAGCCGACAGAAACTGTAAAAACTTTATTTAAAAAATCAGGAATTATTGAGTAATAAGGAAGCGGTGAAGGCTAATGACGAAATTGGTTGAAGCGATTGCAAAGTCACTTGTTGATAACCCTGAGGAGGTCGTTGTGACCGAAAGCGAAGATCGCCGGGGAACGGTAATCGAGCTTAGAGTCGCTCCCGACGACATGGGGAAAGTGATCGGTAAGCAAGGAAGAATTGCGAAGGCTTTGCGTACCGTTGTTAAGGCTGCTGCCATAAAAAACAATAAAAAGGTGACGGTGGAAATCGCAAAAGAGTAACGATTTGTTAAAAAAATTCGGGCACATACTTTAGACAAGATTCAGATGTTTAGGTATGTGCCTGTTGCATAGGAGCAGAAAACACGAAAAAACGCAGAAAGCGGAGAAATACAAGTAGAATATGGAAAAAATTAAAATCGGAAAAATCGTAAACGCGGTGGCGCTTCGGGGCGAAGTCAAGGTCTATCACTACTCGGACGATAAAGAAAGGTTCGCGGAGCTGGACCGCATTTTATTGGAGCGCAAAGGAAAATACGAAGAATACAGCATCGAGGGCGTAAGATATCAAAAGGAAATGGTGATCTTGAAACTCAAAGGCGTCAATGACAGGAACGCCGCGGAAGCCCTCAAAGAGCGAGACCTATATATCACGGAAGCGGATTTACGGGAGCTTCCGGAGGACACCTTTTACATCAGGGATTTAATCGGCTGCAAAGTGCTGAACGCAGAAGACAGCGGCGAAATCGGCGAGATAACCGACGTGCTGCAAAATTCGGCGCAGGACATTTATCAAATTCGCCTTGCAAGCGGCAAAGAAGTGCTGATTCCGGTGGTGGCAGAGTTTGTAAAGGAAGTCGACATAGAGCATAAAACCGTTAAAATCAAGCTCATTCCCGGCTTTATCGACGAGGACGCAAGATGAAGATCAATATTTTGACACTTTTTCCGGAAATGTTCACCGCTGTAACGGAAAGCAGCATACTGGGCAGAGCCGGAGAAAGGGGAATCCTGGATATCCGGTTGATAAACATACGGGATTTCAGCAAGGACAAACATAACAAAGCCGACGATTATCCCTTCGGCGGCGGCGTGGGAATGGTTATGCTTCCCCAGCCCGTTTTCGACGCCCTGCGGTCTTTGGAAACCGATAGACCGGCGGAGGCTTCGGGAGAATCCGGCGACATCGCAGCGGAGGCTTCGGGAAAAACCGAGGGAAAAGCCATCGCCGTCCCTGCCGCCTCCGCCCCGAAATCCAAGATGATCTATATGTCCCCCAGAGGCAAAATTCTTGACCGGGAGAAAATCGAGGAGCTTGCGGCTCTGGAGGAAATAACCATACTTTGCGGACATTACGAGGGAGTCGACCAGCGAATCATCGATGAGTGGGACATGGAAGAAATATCCATAGGAGACTATATCCTAACCGGAGGAGAACTTGCGGCGATGGTGCTTGTGGACAGCGTTTCCAGATTCATTCCGGAGGTTCTGGGGACAAAGGAGTCCGCCACGGAAGAATCCGTCTACTCCGGGCTGCTGGAATACGACCAGTACACCAAACCCCGGGAATACGAGGGGCTGACGGTGCCGGAGGTCTTGGTAAGCGGCAATCATAAGCTAATCCATCTTTGGCAGTACGAAAATTCCCTCCGGCTCACAAAAGAACGCAGACCCGACCTTTTGGCAGCCTACGTCGAAAAGCCGCGAAATTTGGAGAATTTGACAAAAGAGGAGAAAAAAATACTGGCGGAGTTTGTTTCAAAAGCATAGATAGTATATTGTATTGCCCGGGGGCTTGTGGTAAAATAAAAAGATGAATACCGAAAAAACAAAGAAAAATGCAAAGGCAAAAATCTATATTTTGGGCTTTCTTTTGCTGTTTGCGGCGCTGTACGTATACATATACATCGTGCCACGGGTTTCGGATATTTTCGTTAACACCTATGTGGCGGAGTACGGAACCCTGGAATCGGCAGTTTCCGCAGAGTGCCTGTTTGTCAGGGACGAGCAGGTTTATACAGCCTCCGGCGCAGGTACGGTCAAAAAGGTGATTTCCCAGGGAAAGCTTGTCAGAAAGGGAACAAAGGTGCTTACCCTTGGCGGAAAGGGCTGCTATACCGAAGAACGGGGAGTCATCAGCTACTTTTACGACGGGCTGGAACAAACCCTTGACCCGGACAAGCTGGACAGCATCACGATCGCCGAACTCGAAAAAGCGCAGGAAGCCGATTTCAAGGTGCAAAGCTGCAAGACAAAGAGTGCGGAAGCAGGCGACAAACTCTTCAAGGTCGTGGACAATAAGGAATGGTACCTTGTTGCATGGCTTACGGCTGAGGACGCGGAGGGAATCGCAGAGGGCGGAAACCTCAGCGTGGATTTTAACGACGGAACCTGCCTCAAGATGAACGTAAAATCCG
Source organism: Bacteroides stercoris (assembly GCA_963635155.1). Lineage (GTDB taxonomy): Bacteria > Bacillota > Clostridia > Peptostreptococcales > Anaerovoracaceae > CAG-238. The sequence continues at coordinate 6,201 of CAVHEY010000055.1, read as the reverse complement.
TTGCCACAGAGGGGGACAAGCAAAAAGTCGTCCTTTCCTGCAACCGATATTACGAATTTTTTGACAAATACAGAACGAAAGATTGCAGAATCATAAAATACAGCCGAACGGGGATTTTGCTTGAATCCTCCAGCATCTTCGAAGAAGACGGACAAAAAGGCGTTTATGTAAAGGATAAGTTCGGAAATTACAACTTTACTCCGGTGAGCATTTTAGGCTCGGAGGGCGAGATTACCGCGGTGGAAAAGAACTACTACTACGACGCGGAGGGTCAGACGGTTGCAACCGTAAAAAATTACGATGAGATATTAAAGAGTAAAGGCGAGGGGAAGTGATATCATGTCAATCAGAGAGAATATAGAGCATATTACGAGACTCAAAAATGAGGCGGCGGAGCGTTCGGGGCGCAGCGGCGACGAGGTGCTGCTTGTAGCCGTAACCAAGCTCCACGACGTAGATGAGATAAACGAAGCCATCGACTGCGGCATTACGGACATCGGCGAAAACAAGGTTCAGGAAATCATGAACAAGTACGACGGCGTAAAACCCGTAAGATGGCACCTTATCGGACATCTCCAGACAAATAAGGTAAAATATATCATTGACAAGGTTTGCATGATCCACTCGGTGGATTCCCTGAAGCTTGCCGAAGAAATTAACAAGCGGGCGGCCCAGCACGGAAGTACCATGGACATACTGATTCAGGTAAATTCCGCCATGGAAGAAAGCAAATTCGGCATCACCACGGAGGAAACGGGACAGATGATCCGGAGCATTCTTGAAAATTGCCCGAACATCAGAATCCGAGGACTCATGTGTATCGCGCCTTTCGAGGAAAATCCGGAGGACGCAAGAGAATATTTTGCGGCGGTAAAGAAGCTTTATGACGAATACGGAAAAATTGACAATCCGAGAATCGATTTCAAGTATCTTTCCATGGGAATGTCAAACGACTTTGAGGTGGCGATTGAAGAGGGCTCCACGCTGGTCAGAGTAGGAACATCTATATTTGGGGTCAGAGATTACTCAAAAAAAATGGGAGGAAATTAATATGGGATTTTCAGAAACATTAAAAAAGCTGGTAGGAATCGACGAGGTTGAAGACGAAAACCTTACCGAAGAAGAAATTCAGGTGGCAAAGGAGCAGGTTATCAAGGAAGAAACCCTCCGCAAACCGGTTACAGGCTCGTTCCAGCCGAAGGCACAGACGCAGGTCCAGGCAGGAGACAGCCCGAAGGCGATTCCGATTGAAAAGAGAATTTCCATGGCAGGCACAAATACATTTACGCTGGTGGTTATCGAGCCGAAGAGCTTCGACGAATGTCCGAAGCTTGTGGACAGTCTCAAAGGCAGACGTCCGGTGGTGATCAACTTGGAAAGAATCGAAACGGAAACGGCAAAAAAGATTTTCGATTTCCTCAGCGGGGCAACCTACGCGCTGAACGGAAACGTACAGAAAGTCGCAAACAATATATTCATCTTCGCTCCTGAAAAGGTTGATATTACAACGAACCAAGAGGAAAGAAGCGGATTTGACTTCGGAACAAACAAAAGCCCTTGGACGGGAAGATAAGGAGGACGACGGATGATTACACCCTCGGATATTGAAAACAAACAGTTTGCCAGCGCAAAAAAAGGATATAACAAGGACGAGGTAGACGAATTTCTCGACCTCATTATCCTTGACATGGAAAAACTGATCAGAGAAAACAGGCAGTTAAAGGAAGAACTGGGCAAAGCACACGTTCAGGTGGACAAGCACATGAGCAGCGAAACCAGCGTGTACGAGACCCTCGAAGCGGCAAAATCTCTCATGAGCGACATCGCTGCCAGCGCGGAGCGGAGAGCCGAGATTCTTCTCAAAAATGCCGAGATGGAAGCCAATATCATAACCAAAGAGGCGAAAGAATCCATTTCAAGGCTCACGGAAGAAGCAAACCGCATGAAAACCAAGGTAGAAATGCTCAGAGGAAGATACAAGAACCTTTTGGAAACCGAGCTGGAACGCCTTGATTTCATGGGAAACGACCTGTTCGAAGACTTCGAAAAAGAATTTCTTCCGGCGTCCATGACGGACGTTGACGGCAAGGAAAAAGCCGAAAACCCGGAAAATGCAGCAGAGGAACCGAAAGACCAAAATAAAGAAAAAGAAGAAAACAAGGCAGAGGACATAAAGAAGACAATGGTGAACATCAGATGAGAAAATGCAGATATCTGATCATAGCCGCGATTATTTTGGCAGACCAGCTGACGAAGCTTGCCGTTCGAAGCAACATGCAGGTGGGGGAATCCCTTCCTGTGATCAGGGGCTTTTTCTCGATCACCCATATATCCAATTCCGGCGGTGCCCTCAGTATGTTTGAGGGAAACACCGCCCTTCTGATTGGGATACCCATCATCGCCATGGCGGCGGCGCTCTGGTACATGGAGAAACACCCCCAAGTCCATTGGACGCTGATTTTGGCGATAGAACTTATCGTCGGCGGCGGCGGGGGAAATCTCATCGATAGGGTATGGCAGGGTTATGTGACGGATTTTCTTGATTTTACTTCTTTGCCATTTTGGAACTGGATATTCAATATTGCGGATATCGCGGTTTGCGTCGGATGCTTTCTCATTATCCTGTATATTTTTGCCTTTGACAAAACTTCGGAGGAGAAAAATGGACCAGCCGAATAGCTATACCTTTTTCATAGACAAAGAAAACCAAAGCACTCGAATTGATTCAGTGCTTTCTTTGCTTTTGCCGGAAACTTCCCGGAGCTTTATCCAAAAGCTCATCGAGGGCGGAAGCCTGAAACTCAACGGCGAGACGATGACCTCAAAGAAATACAAGGTCTGCGAGGGGGACCGGGTGGAAATTTTGATTCCGCCCCCGGAAAAACTTTCGGTGGAGCCGGAGAATATCCCCCTGGACATCGTATATGAGGACGAGGACGTGCTGGTGGTAAATAAGCCGAAGGGCATGGTGGTGCATCCGGCGGCAGGCAACTATACCGGAACCCTTGTAAATGCGGTGATGTACCATTGCGGCGACAGGCTTTCCTCCATAAACGGGGTAATCCGACCCGGAATCGTCCACCGAATCGATAAGGACACCAGCGGGCTTCTGATGATAGCAAAAAATGACGCAGCCCACGAGTCCCTTTCGAAGCAGCTTGCGGAGCACAGCATTACCAGACGCTACAAGGCGCTTGTGTACAACAACTTCGGCGAAGACAGCGGGACGGTGGACGCGCCCCTGGGGCGGGACCCGAAGAACAGGCTGAAACGGGCGGTAACGGAGCAGAATGCAAAGCGGGCGGTGACCCACTGGAGGGTCATGGAACGCTTTGGAAGGTATACCCTCATCGAAGCACGGTTGGAAACGGGCAGAACACACCAAATCAGGGTGCATATGGCATATATCAAACACCCGCTGGTGGGAGACCGGGTATACGGACCCGCAAAACAGAGCCTCGTCCAAGACGGGCAAATGCTCCACGCAGAGGTTCTGGGCTTTGTTCATCCGCGAACCGGCGAATATATGGAATTCCGGCAGCCCCTGCCGACGGAGTTCCAGGATTTAATAGAGAGGTTAAGAAATGGAAAATAAGAAAAAAACCTTTAAGCCCGGGGCGGTGCTGAGCCCTGTGCCTGCGGTTATGGTTTCCTGCGGAAACGAAGAAGAAAAAAACATCATCACCATCGCATGGACGGGAATCATAAATTCCGAACCGCCGATGACCTATATTTCCGTGAGAAAGTCCAGACACTCCCATAAGATTATCAAGGAAAGCGGCGAGTTTGTCATCAATCTGGTGAACGAACCCCTGACCTTCGCGGCAGATTACTGCGGCGTCAAGTCGGGTCGCGACGTGGACAAGTTCAAGGAGATGAAGCTGACGGCGATTCCGGGGGAATCCACCGGCTGCCCGATGATTGCCGAGGCTCCGGTAAATCTGGAATGTAAGGTGCGGGACATCTATGAATATCCCTCCCACGATATGTTTGTGGCGGAAATCGTAAATATGCACGTAAGCGAGGAGCTTGTGGACGAAAAGGGCAAAATCGACCTTGGAGCGGCAAGACTCGTGGCCTATGTGCATGGGGAGTATTTCGGCATCAAAAAGGCGCCGCTGGGACGCTTCGGCTATTCTGTCATGAAGCCCAAGACCCGCAAACGGATAAACAAGCAGAGCCATATTGAGCGTGTAAATAAAAATCGGGTGAAGCGCACAGAGAAAAACAAATAGCCTTCGCGACGCGAGGCTTGCGTTTTGCAGTCGCTCTTGCCGGTCGCGGACATTTTTGCTTTGTAGCTTGTGGCAGAGGCGGCTTGCCACGGATACCAAGGAGAAAGCCGCCCTTGCATTTGGCAAGGCGCGGCTTTCGGAATAGCTGCATTTTACATTATGAAGGGATTTTCGACCTGAAAAGGTCTACAAAAGGGGATTTTCGTTCAAACTTCTCCAATTAGATTTACATCTCAGTCGCCGGACCTAATGTAATCAATGCAGCTTTCGCATACGTAGCCTTTGTGAAAGGCGACAACATGACTTTCATTCCCGCATAGTGAACAGTTACATACGTTTTGCATATCTATACCTCCTTATTTTGATTCATTAAGCCTCGTCCAAGATGTAATTCTATCATAACCTATTTCTTCAAAAAAATAAATCAAAAAAAACAAATCTTGTAAAAAAGAGTCGTTTTATGTAATAATACGTACTTTTATCGTTTTTTTGCTTGAATTTATGGTTCCCATGTAATAAAATAAGGGCATGTGAGATGAGATTCACGCAAAAAAATTTAATAAGGAAGGGGTAATTTATGGAGAAAAAAGATTCTGCGGTAAGACCCATTATTCAAGTACGAAATCTGAGCAAGGTTTATGTAATGGGTCAGGAACATGTGATTGCCTTGAAGAACATCAATCTTTCCATAAACAAAGGAGAGATTTGCTGTATTTTCGGTACATCGGGTTCCGGCAAAAGTACGCTGCTGAATCAGCTTGCAGGTCTTGAAAAACCAACCAGGGGAGAGGTTTTTATCAATGGGCGTTCGATTTCCCGAATGAACGAGAACGAACTTGCCGCCTTTAGACAGGAGCATATAGGCTTCGTTTTTCAGTCATATAATCTGCTGAAAGAAATGACCTGTGTGGAAAATGTGGCGATGCCGCTGATGTTTCACGGCGTGCCCAGAGAAGTGCGCGAGCTGGAAGCAAAAAAAATGCTTCATCGAGTGGGACTTTTGCAAAGAATGAATCACTTTCCGGGACAGATGTCCGGAGGCCAGCAGCAGAGAGCCGGAATCGCAAGGGCGTTTATCACAAGACCGGCAATCGTGTTTGCCGACGAGCCTACCGGAAACCTTGATTCAAAGACAACCAAAGAGGTTATGGAAATGATTCGGAATTTCGCCAGGACATTCCATCAGACGATCGTTTTGGTATCCCACGATCCGGAGATGACAACCTATGCAGACCGCATCGTCACTCTGATCGACGGACAGATTGTCAGCGACGAAAGAATGAACCACGAGGACGAATCAGACAGAACAAATAGTTAAGAATGGGGAAAAGAATATGAAAAAGTTAATTAAAAAATGTTTAATATTTAGCATGGCGCTGGCGATGGTGCTTAGCTCCATGAGTGCCTTTGCGGTGGAAAAAGCCGCCGCAGCGAGTATCTTTGAAGTATCAGGATATAAGATAACAAGAATTAATAACAGCACCGGCTTAGACTCAACGAAGTATCTGTATACGATAAACAAAGGCGATACGATAAATGTCGAAGTTACGATTAAGTATAATGATACCAGCAAACCGGTAGGACCGGGAATGCCGGATGTTTCCCGCCTTGTTGACAGCTTTAACGGTGGAACGATGGGGACTGTTACTAAAGGGACGGCAGCCAATACATATGTAATTCCGATTTCAGACCTAAAATACACGGGAACAGGGCAAAGCTTGGAGTTTATGGTGCAGAATAGCGATCAAACATATGAGAGCTTGAAAGTTACCATTTCCGAAGCCAAAGTCTATGTGGAGCCTACCACCGACGACAGCAGCAGTACCTACACTCCTGACCCGATTCCGGCTCCAAAGGCGATTTTTACAAGAAACGACCTGACAAAGGACATCAAGGCAGGGGAAACCGAGACTGTGACGATTACCGTGAAAAATGTGGGCAAGGCGAACATGGTAAGCCCGATTAT
>CAVHEY010000054.1:3872-9815 GCA_963635155.1 Bacteroides stercoris | reverse complement strand
ACTTGTTTTCGGTCACATAATTATCCCAAAGCAGATGCATCTGCGGTTCCTCCCGTATATCTTTTAGTATCTCCCGCCAGTCCCCAATATCATGAACGGAATCTCGCTTCTTCGCCGTATGCAAGACAGCTATTTTCAGGATATCAGGTCTTACCTCTGATCTGTAGCTTCGGAACAAAGTATGCAGATCGTAAAAATCTCTTGCCCTAGTTGTTCCTATATTTCTGCGAATGATCGTTTCATACTTTTCCGCAAGCACTGTTTCCAGCGTGTATGCCATAATCGAAACGCTTTTCTCTTCAAACAGCATCGGAAAATCGTACTGTATTGCCGCAGGTGTGATAGCATCACCGGTCGTAACATCGATTTTCATCGGGCTGTTAATTTTGCCGTACTTTGCGTTCAGATGCACGCGGAAGTTATTATAAGCATCTTCCTCGCGTATGGGTTCAATTCTCTGATATTCAAACGCAATTCCGTCGTTCACATCTACGGCAAGAATCTCTTTGACCGCGTTCACGATTTCATCTTCTTCCATCGTAATGCCACGAACCGTGGTGTCCATATCCATAGTTGTTCGCTCACCAATACCGATCATGGACGATATGAGCAAACCACCTTTTAGAATAAAGTTGTCTTTGTAGCCAGAGTTTGCCAACCGCTCCAGCACACGCTCAAACAGGAACATCTGCAAGACCTCTTGCGCCCTGAGATTCTTCTTCGCAGCCATACTGCGAATCGTCCCTTTTAATTGTTCCGGTGTCTTCATTATAGCACCTCCATGTAGGTTCTGACCCTTTCTTCCACCCCAAGAGCCTTACTGTATTTCAGTAGCTTTCGCCTGTCAGGCTTGATATTGAAGTAGTCTTTGATTGCCTGCGTATAGATTTGAATATCAACTTTATCCTTGTCGCGAATCAAGTCGCAGATACAACGCTCCTTATCATAAAGCCGAACTGTTGCTCCCTGCGGAGACTTCGCCTCAGCAATTCCAAGGTCATAAACCGCAGGCTGCACATAGTGGCAGCGAAGATTTCCTGTATCTCTTTTCAAGCGGCTCATATTTGTCCCCTGCGGCACAGTGATGTCAAAGATATGTGGCGTTCGGTCAGACAACCCCCAAAGATATAAAGCGGTTCCGTAAGAAAAGATTGCTTTTGCACTCTGAATCTGTATCAGAGCAAACTCGTCCGCAAGATCATCTGCAAGAATGTAGAGACCCTTTCGAACCTGCTCCAGCTTCCCGGCATCTACATATTTCCGCAGCATTGGTCTGCTGATCCCCGACGCTTCAATATCACTTGTTCGAATACAACCATTATTTGAATCTGCGATCCGCGTGATTTCTTTCCATATAGTATCCATAGTCGCACACCTCTCGATGTATAATTTACATTTGTGCTTTATATTATATCTGTCTAAAGCGCGAATGTAAATATTTTTTCTGATATTTAGCATGCCCAAATTTTGAATAATCAAAAAAAGAGACGCAGTGAAAATCGCGTCTCAAATTTTTATGGTTTTGTGTTTAGTACACCTTGGCTCCTGCCGGAATGGTATCATCCAGCATGATGAAGTTCAGCATTTCCTCGCCGTCGTACTTGTTGACGCAGGAAAGGAGCATACCGTTGCTTTCTTCGCCCATCATCTTTCTCGGCGGAAGGTTGGTGATGGCAACGGCGGTCTTTCCAACCAGTTCTTCCGGTTCATAATAGCCGTGAATGCCGGAAAGAATGATTCGGTCCGTACCGCTTCCGTCATTAAGGACAAACTTCAGGAGCTTCTTGCTCTTCGGAACCTCCGTACATTCCTTAATCTTAACCGCCCTGAAATCGCAGGCTGCGAAGGAATCGAAGTCCACATACTCTTCAAACAGAGGCTCTACTTCAATCTTCGTCTTGTCAAGGACGCTCGGCTTCTTCTGCGCCGCATCGCCTTTCTTCTCGGAACCCATCGGTTTCATCGTCGGGAAGAGGACAATATCCCTGATGGACGGCTGGTCGAGGATCAGCATGATACATCTGTCGATGCCTACGCCAAGACCTCCTGTCGGCGGAAGTCCAACTTCCAGCGCGTTGACGAAATCAAGGTCCATCGGGTGGGCTTCGTCGTCGATGCCGCAGTCTAACTGTCTCTGCTGCTCCGCAAATCTCTCATACTGGTCAATCGGGTCGTTTAACTCTGAGAATGCGTTTGCAATTTCCCAGCCGTTGATATATGCTTCGAATCTTCTGGTGATTCTAGGGTCTTTCGGGTCTCTCTTTGCAAGAGGAGAAACTTCCACCGGGTGACCGATAACAAATACCGGTCCGTCCAGATAGCCCGGAACATCTTCGCAGTATTCTTCAAACATTTCCGCCAAAATCTTGCCTCTGGTCTGTTCTTTCACTTCTTCCGGATCCATGCCCTGAGCGATGGCTGCATCTCTTGCTTCTTCGTCGGTCTTTATCGCGTCGAAATCAACCCCTGTGATTTCCTTGATGGCGTCTGCCATGTTCAGTCTTCTCCACGGCGGGGTCACGTCGAATTCCTTGCCTTGGTATTTCATAATCGGAGTGCCGTTTACTGCCATCTGCGCCTTGTATACCATCTGCTCGGTTACTTCCATAACGAAGTCCATATCCTGATATGCCGCGTAGCATTCCATGTTGGTAAACTCCGGATTGTGGCGTCTGTCCATGCCCTCGTTACGGAACATCTTGCCCATTTCGTAAACCCGGTCCAAACCGCCTACGATGCATCTCTTCAGGAAAAGCTCGTTGGAAATTCTCAGCTTCATGTCAAGGTCGAGGGTGTTGTGGTGGGTCTCGAAAGGTCTCGCGTTGGCGCCGCCTGCGATGGTGGTAAGAATCGGCGTGTCCACTTCCAGATAGCCGTAATCCTCCTCCAGCACCTTTCTGAATTCTTTGATAATCGTGGCTCTCTTTAAGAAAACGTCACGAACCTCCGGATTGATAATCAAATCCACGTATCTTTGTCTGTATCTCTGGTCTTGGTCCTTCAAGCCTGCCCATTTGTCCGGAAGCACCTGAATGGACTTGGAAAGAAGAACCACCTTTGTGGCGTGAATGGAAACCTCGCCGGTCTTTGTCTTGAAGACCTTGCCCTCGATGCCGAGGATATCGCCGATGTCGTATTTTTTGAACCACTTGTAGTCTTCTTCGCCCACGTCGTCCCGTCTTACGTATACCTGGATTCTTCCCTGCTTATCCTGAATATTGATGAAGGAAGCCTTGCCCATGTTGCGGAACGCCATGATACGTCCTGCAACGGAAACCTCCTGATCTTCCATTGCTTCAAAGTTTTCCTTTATATCCATGGAGTGTGCCGTCACATTCCACTTTTCAATGAGGAACGGGTTTCTGCCTGCTTCCTGTAAATTCTTCAGCTTTTCTCTTCTGATCTGTCGCTGCTCGCTGAGGGCTTCTTCCGAAATCTCCCCAGCCTCGGCTGTGGTCTGATTTACTCTTACATCTTCTGTACTCATTTTTTGTTTTTATCCTCTCTCGTTTTATCTGCTAATCTTTTCGATTCTGTAATGAAGGGTTCCGTCCGGAACGATGATTTCCGCAAGTTCGCCGGTCTTCTTGCCGATCAGGTGCTGTCCTACCAGCGATTCGTTGGAAATTTTCAGCGCAAACGGGTCTGCTTCCGTGGAGCCTACGATGGTAAATTCCATCTCTTCTCCGCTGTCCTCGTCCTTTACGAGAACCTTGGAACCAACGCCGACGAAATCGTTTGTCATTTCCTCTTCATTGATAATTTTGGCTTTTTTCATCATATCTTCAAGCTTGAAAATTCTCTCTTCAAGCTCTGCCTGCTCGTTTTTTGCCGCATCGTATTCGGCATTTTCCGAAAGGTCGCCATAAGAAATCGCTTCCTTTAATTTTTCGGAAATCTCTTTTCTTCTTACGGACACAAGCTCCTCGTGTTCCGCTACAATTTTGTCATACCCCTCTTGGGTCAACAGCAATTCTTCTGCCATTTTAACGTCCCCTCCGTTTTGTTTTATTATTATATCGAATCATTTTATCATTTTTGGTGGTTTTTATCAATATAATTTTGCCCGCTTTCATGAAATTTCAGCGGATTTTCAGCGGATTTCAGCGGATTTGCCCGCCTTAATTTGTTTGTTTTATGCAATTTCCAGCGCGATCTCCATCATTTTTGTGAAGTTCCGCTGTCTTTCCTCCGATGTAGTCGCCTCTCCGGTGAAAGGGTTATCGGAAATCGTGCAGATGGCAAGGGCGTTTTTGCCCGTTCTTGCGGCGTTCATATAGAGCGCCGCGGCTTCCATCTCCACCGCGAGAACCCCCATCTTCTGCCACTTGGAAAGCCCCATGGAATCGTCGTAAAAGGTGTCCGAGGAGTAGAGGTTTCCCACAACCGGTGTGATTCCCAAGTTTTCCGCCGCCTGAACCGCTTTCTGAAGAAGCGCAAAGGAACAGATCGGCGCAAAATCCCCCGGCAAATCGAACTGTCTGCCATAAGCGGAATTTGTGCAGGCGCCCTGCCCCATTACGATGTCTCTGACCTTTAAGTCCGGACGGATAACCCCTGCGGTTCCCACCCGAATGATGTTTTCCACGTCGTAAAAATTGAAAAGCTCGTAGGAATAGATGCCGATGGAAGGCATTCCCATGCCCGAAGCCATTACGGACACCCGTTTTCCCTTGTATGTTCCGGTATAGCCCTGAACGCCTCTGACATTGTTAATCAGTTTGGCGTCTTCGAGAAAGGTCTCCGCGATGAATTTGGCGCGAAGAGGATCTCCCGGCATCAGAACCGTCTTTGCAAAATCGCCTGCTTTTGCTTCGATATGAGGTGTAGGTATGTTCGACATTGATTTGCCCTCCCGTATTTTTTATGATATACTCATGTTTATCACATGATATACCTATCTTATCATAAATCAATGATTTTTCAAGGAGTTAATGAGTCAATGAAGAAAAAAAGAGTCTGCATTTTATATACCGGCGGCACCATCGGCATGGTTCCCACGAAGCTCGGCTACGCACCGAAGCAAAAATATTTTTCGGGGCTGCTGGACGAAATCTCCCAGCTGAAGAACAAGGATATGCCCTACTGGGACGTTATCGAGTTCGACCCTCTTTTGGACTCCGCAAATGTTGCGGTGGAGCAGTGGATAAACATCGGCAGGGAAATTCGCGACCGGTACGATAACTATGACGGTTTCGTGGTGCTGCATGGCACGGACACCATGTCCTACACGGCTTCGGCCCTTTCCTTTATGCTGGAGGGGCTGGACAAGCCGGTGGTTTTCACCGGTTCCCAGATCCCCCTTTGCGAGCTTCGAAGCGACGGCAGGGACAATCTCATCAACTCCATGCTCATCGCCGCAGACGGGGTGGCAAACGAGGTCTGCCTGTATTTTGCGGGAAGGCTCCTGCGGGGCAATCGCTCCACAAAGGTCTCCTCTGACGAGCTGATGGCGTTCGCTTCTCCGAACTATCCGGTGCTTGCAAACGTGGGAATCGACATCATGTACAATCATCAGGCTTTGATTATGCCAAAGCAGGAAAACAGATTCTCGGTAACCGAGCTGAAACAGGTTCCCATCGGCGTCCTGAAAATTTTCCCGGGCATACAGTTCGAGCTTTTTGAGCAAATCGTTACCGAAAAGCTGGACGGGGTGGTGCTGGAAACCTTTGGCGAGGGAAATATCCCCAGCAACAACCACAGCCTGGTCAGCAGCATAAAACGCGCCTCGGAAAACGGCGCCATCGTTTCGGTTTGTTCCCAGTGTTACAGCGGCAGCACTCGGCTGGGGACCTACGCCACCAGCAACGCCCTCAAGGAATCCGGGGCGGTGGGCTGCAACGATATGACCACCGAGGCGGCGGTGGCAAAGCTGTACTATCTTTTCAGCTGCGGCTACCCGAAGGAGATGATTAAGGGGCTGATGACCCAGAATCTACGGGG
>CAVHEY010000054.1:1843-3727 GCA_963635155.1 Bacteroides stercoris | reverse complement strand
CTGTAGCAGAAGCTGCCCCGCCGATCCAGAAGGGTCGGATAACAAAACACGAGCGAAAAAGATTTTGATTTTATTTATATTTATGAATCGTATGCACAGAAGGCACACACGTCCCCAGCAGGGGATCTGTGTGCTTTGCTTTTTTTGATTTGCTTTTTTGAAACGAGGTGACTACATTGACTTTACAAGAATTTTTTGAGGAACACCCGAAGGTTGCCATTGCCTTTTCCGGCGGGGTGGATTCTTCCTATTTGCTCTACGAGGCGAAAAAATATGCGAAGGAGTTTTGCGCCTATTACGCAAATTCCGAGTTTCAGCCCGCTTTCGAGGCAGAGGACGCCAAAGGGCTGGCAGAGGAGCTGGACGCCCCGCTGAAAGTTCTGGATCTCAGCATTTTGCAGGTGCGGCGGGTATGTGAAAACCCTGCGGATCGTTGCTACTACTGCAAGACGGCGATTTTCACAGCCATTACAAAGGCGGCTGCCGAGGACGGCTTTTCGGTGATTCTGGACGGCACAAACGCTTCCGACGACGTGGCTGCAAGACCCGGCGTAAAGGCGCTGCGGGAGCTTTCGGTGCTTTCGCCTTTGCGGGAATGCGGTCTGACAAAGGATATGATAAGGGCAGCCTCCCGGGAAGCGGGGCTTTTCACCTGGGATAAGCCTGCCTATGCCTGTCTTGCCACCAGAGTCAAAACCGGCGAGGAAATCACCGCGGAAAAGCTGGAAAAAATCGAGGCTTCGGAAACTTTTTTGCACGGTCTCGGATTTACGGATTTTCGGGTTCGCACGGAGAATGAAAACGCAAAAATTCAGCTGCGGGAAAAGGATTTTCCTTTGCTCCTTGAACATAGACGGCAGATTTTAGAAAAACTGAGCGGATACTACGATTCCGTGGTGCTCGATTTGGAGGTGCGATGATGAATACAGAGATACGAAATTTACTTACGGCGGTGGCTGAGGGGGACGTTTCCGTAGACGAAGCGCTGCTGAAGCTGAAAATCAAGCCCTTTGAAGACATCGGCTATGCGAAGGTGGATATGCACCGCAAGCTGAGACAGGGGGCGGCGGAGGTTATCTACGGGGCGGAAAAAACGCCGGCGCAGATCATCGGAATCGCCGATACCATGTTGAAAGGCGGTCAGGACACGATTTTAATTACGCGGATTTCTTCCGGGGCGGCGGAAGAAGTGGGCAAGGTTCACCCTCTGAAATACTATCCGGAAGCCCGCTGCGGGGTGATCGGCTCCATACCCGAACCTGACGGAATCGGCAAGATTGTCATTGCCACCGGGGGTACCTGCGACATTCCCGTGGCGGAGGAAGCGGCGCTCACGGCGATGGTCCACGGAAACGAGGTTGTCAGGCTTTACGATGTTGGAGTTGCAGGGCTGCACAGAACCCTTTCCCATCTTAACGATATCATGGACGCCGGCGTTATCATCGCCATTGCGGGCATGGAGGGGGCGCTGGCAAGCGTTCTCGGCGGGCTGGCGGACTGCCCGGTGATCGCCGTACCCACCAGCGTGGGCTACGGAGCTTCCTTTCACGGGCTTTCGGCGCTGCTGTCCATGCTGAATTCCTGCGCCAGCGGCGTTTCGGTGGTGAACATCGACAACGGTTTCGGGGCGGGCTACCTTGCGAGTATGATCAATCACCCGAATTTGAAGAAAGAGAAGGAAGAAAGAGGGTAAATAGAAATGAAGACTTTATATATCGACTGTGGCATGGGGGCAGCGGGGGATATGCTCTCGGCGGCTTTGCTGGAGCTGCTCCCTGACAAAGAAAAATTTATTGACGAGCTGAACGGGCTGGGTATCCCCGGCGTGGTTTACCAAGCGGTGCCCGCAGAAAAGTGCGGAATCACCGGCACCGGAATGGTGGT
>CAVHEY010000054.1:0-1614 GCA_963635155.1 Bacteroides stercoris | reverse complement strand
GTTATGGCGGTTTACAAGCTGATTGCCGAGGCGGAGAGCTGCGCCCACGGAGTTCCGGTGACGGAAATCCACTTCCACGAGGTGGGAACCATGGACGCCATAGCCGATGTTACGGCGGTTTGCCTGCTGATGGAAAGGCTGGGGGCTGATGAAATTGTCGTCTCCCCGATCCATGTAGGCAGCGGCAAGGTCCGCTGCGCCCACGGAATCCTTCCGGTTCCGGCGCCGGCAACGGCATCTATCCTAAAAGATATCCCGATTTATGGCGGCGACATACAGGGCGAGCTTTGCACCCCTACCGGGGCAGCGCTGCTGAAACATTTTGCCACCCGCTTCGGGGCTATGCCTGTGATGAAACCGGAGGCTTATGGCTACGGCATGGGAAAAAAGGATTTTGAGGCGGCAAACTGCGTCCGGGCGATTTTAGGCGAAAGAGAAGATGGGAAAAGCGCAAGCCCCGCAGGGGCGGAACGTGCAATCACCGCAGCAACCAGTGAAACGGAAGATGTCATCTGTGAGCTTAGCTGCAATATCGACGATATGACCGGAGAAGCTGTGGGCTTCGCCATGGAAAGGCTTTTCGAAGCGGGAGCGCTGGACGTTTACACCCTTCCCATCGGCATGAAAAAATCCCGTCCGGCGGTTATGCTCTGCACCATGTGCCGGGAAGCCGACAAGCCGAAGATGATTTCAACAATTTTCAAGCACACAAGCACCATCGGCATTCGGGAAGCTTTGCTTCGCCGCTATGTTCTTACCCGCCGGGAAGAAAGCCTTGAAACCCCTTACGGTCCGGTTCGCTGCAAAATTTCTTCGGGCTACGGCACGGAGCATAAGAAGTACGAGTACGAGGACATTTCCCGCATCGCAGGGGAAACCGGGCTTTCCATGGAAGGGGTTTTGTCCGAGATTTTGTCCGGAATATCCGATGTATCTGAAAAAAAAGAGAAGTAGGCATCGGGCTATGAACGAAAACAAACGAAGGAAATTGAAAATACAAACGGGAAAAATTCTTGCGCTTTTTCTCGCCCTGCTCCTGCCGATGGTGACTTGCAGCTGCGGCGACCGGGCAAGTGCGGTTAACATACAAAAGGACAGCGTGGTCATTGCGGTGGGTTCGGAGCCGGAAAGCCTCGACCCGATTCAGGGCTGGGGTCACGGCAACTCCCCCATCGTCCAAAGCACCCTTATCAAATACAATGCGGATCTGGCTTTTGAAAAAGACCTCGCTACGGACTATTCCCTGTCGGAGGACGGGCTTATCTGGACCTTTACCCTCCGGGAGGACGCCTATTTCACCGACGGCGAGAAAGTAACCGCCGGGGACGTGGCTTTTACCCTGCAAAAGGCGAAGGACGCAAAGAGCGCGGTTGACCTTACCTATGTGGAAAGGGTTTCGGCACCCGACGATACCACCGTGATCATCGAGCTTTCGAAGCCTACTTCCATTTTGCTCAACACTCTGGCTTCTGTGGGAATCGTGCCGGAACACGCCTACGACGAAAATTACGGCAGAAATCCCATTGGCTCCGGTCCTTATAAATTTGTGGAGTGGACCTCTCAGGAGCAGATTCTTCTCACGGCAAACGAAGACTATTACGGGAAAAAGCCTGC
>CAVHEY010000053.1:0-9823 GCA_963635155.1 Bacteroides stercoris | reverse complement strand
ATCTATCGTATATCTCTTGCTATCTTATCACAAATCACCGAAAAAGTCTCAAAAAAAGCTCTGCGAAAGCGACGAAAGAACTCTGAAAAAGCCCCGAAGGCTCCCGATTTTTTGTTTTTTGGCATATTGTACGGACTATCGATTCATGTTATACTAAAAAATATCACCGCGGAAGTGCGGGGCGCCCGGTAGACGGGCAGTAGGCAGATAAGCATAATCTAAGCGCATAACAGGAGGAAAATATGGTAAAACAAATCTATCCGAGAATCGAAATAAATCTTAACTATCTCACGGAAAATGTGGCGACGGTTGTAAAACAGTGCGGCGAAATGGGCATTAAAGTTGCGGGAGTCATGAAAGGAACCACCGGTATTCCCGAATGTTCAAAATGCTTCGAAGCCGGCGGCGTTTCCCTGATAGCCTCTTCCCGGTTGGAACAGCTTGAGGACGCAAGAAATGCCGGGATAAAACTTCCTGCCCTTCTCCTCAGAGTTCCCATGCTGAGCGAAATTCCCGAGGTTATAAGGATCGCAGACATGAGCTTAAACAGTGAGCTTGCGGTTCTCAAAGCCCTGAACGAAGAAGCCGGAAAGCAAGGAAAGAAGCACAAAGTCCTTATTATGGCAGACCTTGGCGATCTTCGTGAGGGTTTCTGGGACAAGGAGGAAATGGTGAATGTCGCTGTGGAAGTTGAAAAGGAGATGGATAACCTTATCCTTGGCGGCGTAGGCACGAACCTGGGCTGCTACGGCTCCATCGCGGCAACTGCGGACAAGCTGAACGAGCTTGTTGAAATCGCAGAGCGAATCGAAGCAAAAATCGGCAGAGAGCTTGAATATATTTCCGGAGGCGGCACCACAAGCCTGCCTCGGGTTTTCGACGGCGATATGCCAAAGCGGATCAATCTGCTCAGAGTTGGCGAAGGCATACTCCTTGCCCGTGACCTGGACATATTTTACGGATATGATATGAGCAATATGCATCAAGATGTTTACACCATGAAAGCCGAGGTCATCGAGGTTAAGCTGAAACCCTCTCACCCGGTGGGTACCATTACCATTGACGCCTTCGGTCATACGCCGGTTTACACGGATCGGGGCATGAGAAAGCGCGCCCTGCTGGGTATCGGCAAGGTGGATTACGGCAGCATCGACGAAATTTTCCCGAAGGACAAGGGAATTGAAATCATAGGAGCTTCCAGCGACCACACGATTCTGGACATCGAAGAGGCGGAAAGAGAAATCAAGGTCGGCGATATTCTCTCTTTCGGAATAAACTATGCTTCCATCGTATATCTGACTAATTGCAGAAACGTGCAGGTCGTGTTCGTGTAAGAAATTCCTGTGCAAAACGCAAGTAAAAAAGCGGCGTAAGGCAAATTTTGCCGAATGCCGCTTTTTAGTGTCCGCCATTATTTCATATTCATTATTTCATAGGATTATACCAGAAGCGGCACAAGCACCGGAACCAGTATGCTCAGCACTACCCCCGAAACGAAGGAATAAATCGCGATTTCACTTCGGGTCGAGCGTTCAACGATAGGCAGGCACACGTCCATAGCCGCCGCCCCGGGCATTCCGCAGGTTTCGATGTACCCCACCTTTGACGCCACAAAGGGAATCAGCAGGATTGAGAAAAATTCTCTCATTACATTGTGCAGGAAAGAAATTGCGCTGCCCGTCAGGTAGCCGGCTTCCATAATGATTCCCGGCGCAAGGGTGTACCAGCCGAAGCCCGCCCCTATCGCTAAAGAAAGCTTCACATCAAGCCCCATGATGATTCCGGCAATCGCCGCCCCCAGCAGAGTCCCCAGCACCACCGCAAGAGGAAAGGCAAAAATTCTGATTCCTACTTTTTTAAAATTTTCCACAACGGTACCCTCAAAGCCCAAATCCGTGCCTACGAAGAAAAGCAGCACGCAAAGTCCGACTTTGATGATGATTCCCGCCCACGTTTCAAAGGTGGAAATATGTTCCCCAAAGATAGGACGTATGCAAAAATATCCCACCACCATTCCGATTATAACGGCGCCGATAATAAAAAAGGTCATCTTATCAATGCCGCTTTCCTTTTCTTCGATGGTCTTGATTTCCTCGGTCAATTCCTCCCCGGCTTCTTCCGCAAATTCCGCCCGCGCTCCTTCGGCGGCTCCTGCTTTTTCGGCAGCTTCGGCAGCTGCGCCGGTTGCGGTTGCGACAGTCTCCGCCTTGCCCGCTTTCTCAGACGGGTTCGTATGACTTTGCATATATCCTTTTTTGTCGATGCCGAAAATTTTTCGGGTAATTGTGATAAACAGAATCGACAGCGCCATAGTAAAGATCGTCATCACAAGGGCGTATATCCCGATGGCTCCGATGTTATCGGTTATTTCCCGGTTCGCCCCCATGCGCATACCCATAAAGAGTACCAGCACGATAATCGCCGCCGTCTGCACCGTTCCAATCCAAAAAAACTTTTCCTTCTTGTCATTGAATTTTGCGCCAAAAAAATACCCCACAAGAGTAATTCCCAAATACAAGATTAAATCTGACATACTGCCCTTTCCCTCGCTTCTGCGTCCCTTTCTAAAGATTCCTTTAAAGATTATACATTTTTTCTTGACAAAAGTCCACAATTGATTTACACTGTACAAAGAGAAAAGAACATCTTTAATTCGGTACAGAGAGACCGGCAAGATTGACATAAGCGTCCGTGCAGTTTCGATTTGAGTTGCAGGGGCTGTTTTGTGAGGTTTTGCCGCGGGGCAAAGCTTTTTTTATTGCACGCACTGCCCTTACCTGACCACAAGCAAGGCTCTGCGAAAAACTTCCAAATCTTAGATGTTCCTTCTGAAAACTACATTATCTATTCAAGGAGGACAAAATGAATAGCAATCAACCAATTTATGACGCTCGTCAGCTGGGCACGGGCAAAACCCTGATTCTCGGACTTCAGCACATGTTCGCCATGTTCGGCGCGACGGTGCTGGTTCCCATCATCACAGGTCTGAGCATTTCCTCGACGCTTCTGTTCGCGGGACTTGCTACATTATTTATGCACTTCGTAACAAAGAATAAAGTTCCGGTATTCCTTGGCTCGTCCTTCGCTTTCCTTGGCGGCTACGCTGCGGTGAAGGAAGCGGGCGTTGCAGAGGGAATGACCGAAAGCGTTGCCCTTACCTATGCCTGCATCGGTGTTGCCTGCGCGGGTCTTCTTTATCTCGTGCTTGCGGCAATCTGCAAGGCTTACGGCTCCTCGAACGTAATGAAATACTTCCCGCCGGTAGTAACAGGTCCGATCATCATTTCCATCGGTCTTAACCTGGCTCCTTCCGCGGTAAACAATTGCAGCACAAACTGGTGGATCGCGCTGGTTGCCATCGTTACGGTAATCGCCTGCAACATTTGGGGTAAGGGAATGGTCAAGATTATCCCGATTCTGCTGGGCGTACTGGCTTCCTACATCGTAGCAGCTGTTACAGGAAACGTTGACTTCACTCTCGTAAAAGAAGCCTCTTGGCTGGGTCTTCCGGTTCTCTGGGAAAACACAGGCTTCTCGGTATTCACAAACGGCGATACAAACTGGGGTATGGTAATCACCTCAATCATCACCATCGTGCCGATTGCCTTCGCAACCATGATGGAGCACGTGGGAGATATTTCCGCAATCAGCGGAACCGTTGGCAAGAACTTCATCAAGGATCCGGGTCTGCACAGAACCCTCATCGGCGACGGTATCGGAACTTCCATCGCAGCCCTCTTCGGAGCGCCTGCTAACACGACTTACGGCGAAAACACCGGGGTACTTGCTCTGACAAAGGTTTATGACCCATTCGTAATCAAACTTGCGGCAATCTACGCAATCCTGCTTTCCTTCTGCCCGAAGTTCGCGGCAATCATCGAGGTTATGCCTTCCGCAACCATCGGCGGCGTTTCCATTATCCTCTACGGAATGATTTCCGCCATCGGCGTAAGAAACGTAGTAGAAAACAAGACCAACTTCCAGGAATCCAGAAACGTAATCGTTGCGGCTATAATCCTTGGACTTGCGGTTGGTATCAACTTCTCCGACGCGGCAGGAATCCCGATCGTCATCGGCGACATCACCATCAACATGACAGGACTTGCGGTAGCTTCCATCGTAGGTATTGTCCTCAATGCGGTTCTGCCGGGCAAAGATTATCACTTCGTAGAAGAACCGGACGAAACGCTGGCTTCTTCCCTTGGAAAATACTAAACACAAGCTTGCAAAAGACCGTCGCTGTCGGCGGTCTTTTTTTCAATAGACATGATACGGTTTTAATGGAGGTTTCTATGAGAACGAAATCCGAACTGATGAACGCCGCTGATATGCGGCGGGCGCTGAAAAGAATTTCACATCAAATCATCGAACATAACCACGGCGCAGAAAATGTGGTATTGCTGGGCATACGGCGCAGAGGCGTTCCCCTTGCCCGTACATTGGCAAAGAACATAAGCGACATCGAGGGGATAGACGTGCCTGTGGGGGAGCTTGACATCACCCTGTACAGAGACGACCTCAGCGAGCTTCACCCTGATCCGGTTATTTCGGGAAGTCTCGTGCCCTTTGATATAAACGGTATGCACGTGGTTCTGGTGGACGACGTACTTTATACCGGAAGAACGGCTCGGGCTGCGCTGGACGCTACCTCCGCCTGCGGCAGGGCTGCCAGCATCCAGCTTGCGGTTCTCATCGACCGGGGACACCGGGAGCTTCCCATTCGGGCGGACTATGTGGGAAAGAACGTCCCTACCTCAAAATCGGAGCTGGTGGCGGTAAGGGTTCCCGAAATCGACGACGGACAGGAATGTGTCTGCATCTTGGGATAGGCTGACCCAAATACGGGTCAGCTCTTTTGTTATTTTTCCGTTTTTGGTTCAAATTTGTTCCGTTTGCGGGTCAGCATCTGGGAACCGGGCGGATTTGCGGCAGACTTTCGATGGATTTGTCGGTGGATTCCGCGCAAAAATTAAACCGACCCCTCTTTTTTTGCTTATTTTTTTGGTTTTTCGTGATTTTTTCGTATTTTTCTTAAATTTTCCTCTAGATTTCGACATTTTTCTATGTTTTGGCACGTTTTTTGCTATATACATTCCTGTGAAGAGGAAAACCACTCAAAAGGTTATAAATATAGAAAATTTTAAAGATGTATTATGAAATGGGAGGTAGCGAAGTGATTACCAAGAAAGATTTCTTAGATTACGCCTTTGAGAGCGCAATCACAGCAGTAAACTTAAACGCATTGCAGGCGACAGAAGGCAATATCACGGAAGATGTTATCGCAACGGGCATGAAAGCCTATGCCAAGAATGAAGGTCTTACCTTTACCGATGAGGAGATTCACTCCACCATCGTTGCCGGAATCGAGACGTTGAACAAAGCCGGCAAGGATTTCAAAATCCAGACCTGGACGATGAAATAGACAGGTAACATAAACAAAAGATTTTTAAGTCCTCCTTAAAATTTGAGGAGACTCTAAAATAAGTTAAATGAATGAAGACGAAAAAAGAAGCGCTAAACGCTTCTTTTTTCGTCTTTCCTGCGGCTTTCAGTGCGCAAACCGCTATCTCACCGCGAGCTGAGCCTATGGTCATAATTTCCCGCATTATAGGTTGTGCTTGATCTTCTTGCGGGCAAGGGTGGTCTGAGGCAGGTTCAAAAACTCCGCTGCCTTGCGGGTGGTGCCTTCTTTTTTAAGCGCGTACTCAATGAGTTTCTTTTCCTGCTTGTCCATGATACTGTTAAAGTCCAGGGATTCCTCCCGCCTAAACTCCTTGCGTATGTCGATTACGCTCTCGTCGTATACGTTTTCGTTCAAAAACTCGTCCACCAAATCCGCCTCGATCATATTTCCTCGTTCGCAGATATACAGGCGATGCACCGTATTTTCCAGCTCCCGGACGTTGCCGGGCCAGTGGTACTCTTCCAGCTTGCGGTACGCCTCGGTGCTGAAATCCTTTTCCATTCCGTATTTCCGGCTGTAACGCTTTATAAAATTCTGGGCGAGGCAATAAATGTCCTCCTTCCGCTTGCGCAGAGGCGGTATCTCGATCATGCAGATATTCAGCCGGTAAAAAAGGTCTTCCCGGAACTTACCCTCGTCCACCAGCTTGCGAAGGGGTATGTTGTTTGCGCAAATCACTCGCACATTGACGTGTCTCGCGGCGGTTCCCCCCACCCGATAAAAGGTGTTTTCCTGAAGCACCCGCAGAAGCTTCGACTGCATGGAAAAGGGCAGCGACCCGATTTCGTCCAGAAACAGGGTCC
This sequence comes from Bacteroides stercoris, assembly GCA_963635155.1. Lineage (GTDB taxonomy): Bacteria > Bacillota > Clostridia > Peptostreptococcales > Anaerovoracaceae > CAG-238. Next base: position 3,556 of record CAVHEY010000053.1, on the reverse strand, counting down.
CGTTGTTTGCCATCTCGAAATAGCCCTCCTTGCCCGTTGCCGAAGCTCCGGTAAAAGAGCCTTTCTCATAGCCGAAAAATTCCGACTCTGCAAGGCTTTCCTGTATGGTGGCGCAGTTTATCTTGATACAAGGCTTGGAACGGCGGGAACTGTTTTGGTGAATGAGGTCAAAAACTCTCTCCTTGCCGACCCCTGTTTCCCCTTGAATAATCACGTTGCAGTCGTATTTTGCTATATTCAGGGCGTCCGCTACCATTTCCTCCGTCACAGGGCTCATATAAAGGAAGCCGTCAATCTGCCGCGCCGCGGTCTTATCGGTTTGCCTGCCGGATTTGGAGCCTTGATTCACTTTCTTGCGGCTGTTCACAAAATAATCGTCCAGCTTTGCAAGTACCGGTTCTGCGTCTCTCATCAGCGCAAGCACCATGTCGTAAGTGTTTTCGTACACGCTGTCAAGGGCGTACTGCATGACTCCTACCTTTCCCAAGCTTTCCGTAATGAGAAGCGCCTGGGAATAGTTATTGTCGATGTTGGTATGGCAGATGAGTCCCCCGTCCCGCACCACAAAAGCCGCCACGCTTTCGCAGTTTCGTATATCCTCCAGGTTTATGACCACGTCCATGAAATTATTTTCCTCTTTGCCAAGCAAACGCTTCGATATGCCGATGGGATTGCTCATTGAGTCGAAATAGATTCGGTCAACCAGCGGGCTGAGGGTCTCCAACAGGATTTTTTCGTTCATGTTCGCCACACAGGTACAGCCGGTTTCCACCAAAAGGGAAATTTCCGCATTCGGGACGCTGCTCTTTACGTTTTGGGCGAAAAAAGCGATTTCAATCAGACTCACCCCGATAATCAAGACTTTTTCCACTCGCATCTGCTCGATAAACGCTTTGATTCCGAAGAAAGTACCCTCCTCGTCCACGGCTCTTCTCAGGTATCGTACCCGGTTTTCCGGTATTCCCTCACATTTCTGCAAGATGGTGGTTTCAAAGCATATGGCGTATCCCTTGCATTTTATATGAGCAAATTCGCAGTCCAGCTCCTCAATTTCTTCTATATAAAGGGGGATTCCCGTCATGGTACTCATGCAAACCACATAGTCTCCTACCTTTATATCCTCGCGGCTGCAATCCTCGGAGATTTCCGCGACGTAGCCTGTAAAAACCGCGCCGCTATTTGTGTAGGGATTGTGAAGTTTTCCTCTTTCCGTCACAAATTTCATGATTTTTTCCGCCATTTTCTGCTCGTTATGACCGCAAATGGAACAGATCTGGCACATACTGTCTCGTTCTATGGTTATATAATCAATGGAAATTTTCACTTCCCCTGCCTTCAGTTCCTCGGAATTGTCCAGCTTCCAGGCGGTGGCGGGAAGGCTTCCCTTTGGCTCTATCACTCTGTTTTCACCGAAATTTTTCACGCATTTTCCTCCTTCTTTCTACTAAAATAGTATACTATGGGGCGGTCATTGTCAAGGCGAATATTCCATTTTCGGGTCAGAGTTTGTAATTTTGCTCCGATTTCGGTTCGTTTTCTTGTAACTTTCACAAAAAGATTGTCGAATTTTCAACAATCTTGCACATTCCCCCGTTTTGGCATACATATTGCATACTTTATACTTGCAATTAAATTTTAATACTATATTGAGAAAGGAACAGAATTATGAACTTTATCAAAGGGTTTCTGAAATTCTCCCCGGTATTCGTACTCGCGGGACTCATGATTTCAGGTCAGGACGCGTTAGTTGCTGCATTCCTTGCTTGCTGCTTCGCAGTCCTCATCGCTCGTCTTGTATGCGGCGTTAAATTCCAAGAAGCATTGGATTCCGCTATGGACAGCGTAAAACACATCTTAGTGGCATTATTTATTCTTATGTTCGCTTATGCAATGGCAGAAGCGTTCATGGCTTACGGCGTAGGCGCTGCCATCATCGGTTTATCACTGAAGCTTGGTATCACCGCTAAATCCGTAGCTTGCGTTGGTTTCGTTTGCTGCTGCGTGCTTTCCGTAGCAACCGGTACTTCCTGGGGTACATTCGCTTCCTGCGCACCTATTTTCCTGTGGTTATCCCACATCGTTGACGGTAACCCAATCCTTACGGTTTGCGCTATCGCAGGCGGCGCTTGCTTCGGCGACAACATCGGTCTTATTTCCGATACGACTATCGTATCATCCGGTATCCAGGGCGTAGAAGTTGTAGACAGAGTTAGACACCAGGGCGTTTGGTCGGTTCTCTGCCTCATCCTTTCGGCTATCTGCTTCCTCATTGCAGGCTTCACCATGGGTCTTCCTGGCGAAACCGTTGACCCGTCCGGCGTTATCACCACGATCCAGAACGAGCATCCGGAAGTTATCGACTTCCTGCTTTCCGACGACGGTCGTCCTTCCGCAGTATCTCTGCTTGAGCAGGTATCCGCAGGCGTTCCGGTTTACATGATCATTCCGCTTCTTCTGGTAATCGGACTTGCTATCACAGGATTCAACACATTCTGCTGCATCGGTTCCGGTCTTGTGTCCGCTTATATCCTTGGACTTTTCGCAGGCACCGCAGGCGGGATTCAGGACTTCCTGGACAATATCATCTACGCACAGTTCGAAAGCGCAGGCGGCTGGGTAATCATCATGATGATGTGGGTTGCTGCATTCGGCGGCGTAATGCAGAAGATGGACGCATTCGCTCCTCTGGCTGCATTCGTAGTTAAGATGTCCCATAAGGTAAGAGGTCTGATGACTTGGAACGCAGTTCTTTCTCTCATCGGTAACGCTTGCCTGGCTGACGAAATGGCTCAGATCGTTACAATGGGACCTGTTATCAAGCAGATCGCAGAAGAAAACATCGAAACGGATTCCGAAGAAGCTATGTACAAGATCAAACTGAGAAACGCTACCTTCGGCGACGCTATGGGCGTTTTCGGTTCACAGCTGATTCCATGGCACGTATACCTCGGTTTCTATGTAGGTATCGCTGCCGGCGTATATCCGGTTGTTCAGATCACAAACATGGACTTCCTGAAGTACAACTTCATGGCATACATCGCGGTTATTTCCCTGATCGTCCTTACTTTCACAGGTCTGGACAGATTCATCCCGCTGTTCAAGATGCCGCAGGAACCGGTTGTAAGACTGAAAAAGAACGCTGCAAAATAAGGCAGTATCAACTTAATTATATAAATTTAGTTGCACGCAAAACACCTGCAGGATTTCGATCCCGCAGGTGTTTTTTTAGTTCTAGGACGCGGCAATGCAAATTGTTTTGGTTCGATGACGCTGCGATTTAAATGGACAGCGCACACAGAGCAGCAGGCGGCAGAAACAGCTTCATTCAGCCGCGCCTGCCGTCTTTAAGTAACGCTTATTATAGTTTTTTAATTTCATCGCAGGACAAACCCGTGTTTTCGGCGATAACTTCAATCGGGATCCCTGATTCTTTGAAGTTCTTCGCAATTTCTCGCTGCTTTTTTGCCTCGCCCTCAGAACGACCTCTTTCCAGTCCAATGGCTTCGCCCTTTTCTAATCCAATGGCTTCGCCCTCACTGCGACCTTGCTCAACGCC